>CABSAH010000206.1 GCA_902475645.1 uncultured Christensenellaceae bacterium
ACCGCTTGCGGGGGAGCTGGCAATACGCCGCAAGGCGGATTGTCTGAGGGGGAACGGTAAAACGGCGCTTAGCGGCTTCAACCCGCACCCCTTTCGGCACTTCGTGCCACTTTCCCCGTAAACGGGGACAGCTTTTGGGGCAGTGATTGCACAACAGCCAAAAGGCTCCCTCTTAGAGGGAGCTGGCAAACCGTAGGTTTGACTGAGGGAGTAACCAACCTAAGTGCTGCAAGCTTCTTTTGACTCCCTCCGTCTGCTCGCGTTGCTCGTATCCACCTCCCTCTGGGAGGGAGGCAGGGGGGAGAGGTTGCACCGCAGCCAAAAGGCTCCCTCTTAGAGGGAGCTGGCAAACCGAAGGTTTGACTGAGGGAGTAACCAACCTAAATGCTGCAAGCTTCTTTTGACTCCCTCCGTCTGCTCGCGTTGCTCGCATCCACCTCCCTCGGGGAGGGAGGCAAGGGGCAGTGATTGCACCGCAGAAAACGGCTTTTAACAAGCTTAGAATATTATTACACAGGAGACACACACATGGCTGATATGGTCAGGACGAGGTTTGCCCCGTCGCCCACGGGGTATATGCACATAGGCAATTTGAGAAGCGCGCTCTACACTTGGCTGTATGCGCGTCACCACGGCGGCAAATTCATACTGCGCATTGAGGATACCGACCGCAACCGCTACGTTGAGGGCGCTACGGAGGTCATATACCGCACGCTTAAAGGCATAGGCATGAATTGGGACGAGGGGCCGGACGTGGGCGGCGATTTCGGGCCGTATGTGCAGAGCGAAAGAAAGGATATGTACCTGCCCTACGCAAAGCAGCTTGTTGAAGCGGGCAAGGCGTACTATTGCTTCTGCACAAACGAGGAGCTGGACGCGCGCCGCAAGGCCGCCGCCGAAAGGGGCGAAACGTTTAAGTACGACAAGCACTGCCTTAATATGGACAGGGCGGAGGCGGAGCGCCGCATAGCCGCGGGCGAGCCGTATGTTATACGCCAAAACGTGCCGGAGCACGGCGAAGCAAGCTTTGACGACGCCATATACGGCCACATAACGGTGGACTGCTCCGAGCTTGACGACATGATATTGATAAAGGCGGACGGTATGCCCACCTATAACTTTGCAAACGTTATAGACGACCATACAATGGGCATAACCCACGTTATGCGCGGCATGGAATACCTTTCCTCCACGCCCAAGTATAATCTTCTCTACGATGCCTTTGGCTGGGAAAAGCCCGTGTATATACACATGACAAGCATTATGCGCGATGCTCAGCACAAGCTTTCAAAGCGCGACGGGGACGCTTATTACGAGGATTTCATAGCAAAGGGCTATTTGAAGGACGCGATAGTAAATTACGTTGCGCTGCTTGGCTGGAATCCGGGCGACGACAGGGAATTCTTTACGCTTGACGAGCTTGTGGAGGCGTTTGACGTTTCCGGCATGAGCAAATCCCCCGCGATATTCGACGTTGCAAAGCTTACGTGGATGAACGCCGAATATATACGCCGCATGAGCGCCGAGGAATTCGACGCCGCCGCGAAGCCATGGTACGAAAAGGCCGGCATAGCCCAAATGGATAAGGACGTGCTGCGCCGCATATTGCAGCCGAGGCTTGAAATATTCTCCCAAACGGAAGGCATAACCGACTTCCTTACCGATATGGACGAGAATTTCGACATTGCGCTTTTCACCAATAAAAAGTCCAAAACCGACGCCGCGGTTTCGGCGCGGGTGCTGGATATGGCAATACCTGCGCTGGAGGCGCTGCCCGCATGGGACGAGGAAAGCCTGCATAGCTGCCTTATAGGCATGGCGGAGGCGAACGGCATGAAGAACGGCACAATGCTTTGGCCCGTGCGCATAGGCATGGCGGGCAAGGCCGTTACACCCGGCGGGGCTATGGAAATAGCCGTTCTGCTGGGCAGGGAGGAAAGCCTTAGGCGGCTTAAAATGAGCCGCGCGCGGCTTGAGGCGGCGCTGTAAGCCGATGGCATACAAAATGGCTGTATTGCGGTTTTTTGTGGGGAGGATGTGAATTTAACTTATGAATTACGCAGATGAAAAGCAGCTTATAGACATGTGGCGCTTTGAGGAGCGTTTCCCCTTCGGCGGATGGGATCTTATGCATCTGGACGGGCGGTGGGAAAGCGAGCCGCTGCCGTGGGATTATCGCGACGAGGTTATAAGAAGGCTTAAAGCTACGGATATGCTGCTGGATATGGATACGGGCGACGGCGGCTTTTTGCTTAGCCTTAGGCATCCGTATGAGCTTACCTGCGCCACGGAATCGGAAGGGCGGGACTACGAAAGCTGCGTGGAGCAGCTTGCGCCGCTTGGCATACGCACGGCGTATTGCTGCGTGGACGAGGAGGAGCTGCCCTTTGACAGCGATATGTTCGACGTTGTATTGAGCCGCCACGGCGGATACATGATAGAGGAGCTTTTCCGCGTGCTCAAGCCCGGCGGGCTGTTCATAACCGAGCAGATAGGCCAGCGGGACAACCGCGCCCTGTCGCGCCGGCTTTTGCCGGAATACGAGCCTCCGTTCCCCGGCCATTGCCTTAAAAACGCGGCGGAGGCGTTCCGCGGGTACGGGTTCAACATACTGTACGGGCAGGAGTATTTCCCAAAGCTGAGGTTCAACGACGTGGGCGCGCTTGCCTACTTTGCGCACGTGGTGGAATGGGAATTCCCGGGCTTTTCGGTGGACAGGTGCCGCCGCGAGCTGCTTGCCCTAAACGAGGAGGTCAGGGAGATGGGCTGCATAGAAAGCCTTCAGCACCGCTTCATATTGACCGCGCAGAAGATACAGACGAGGTAACATACAAAGCCATCGGTCAACCCGGTGGCTTTTGCTTGACAGCATTATTGCGCGTTTGATATACTTAATTTAATAAATAACACCGTGAATGGAGAGGTTCGATGAAAATTCGCATCTGGTTGGCCCT
>CABSAH010000207.1 GCA_902475645.1 uncultured Christensenellaceae bacterium
CCTTAATATATGCTGCACGGGCTTATTGCCGCTGCCGTGCAGGGGGGTATATACCATTTTAAGCGTATTGCCCCGCTCCATTACAAGCTCCGGTCGCTGCATAACGGAAAGCGTATCGCGGTAATAGTCCGCATCGTCCGCATCGCCAAGCCATGTCAAAAGCCCCTCTGCCTCGGCCTGCTCCGCTGTCATATCAGGGCCAGAAAAATAGTCCTGCCGCTTTATTTTATCGTATATGGCCTGCGCCTGCTTTGGGCCTGCCTGCCCGCCATCCTGCCAATATACCTTATAGCCGTTGTATTCGGGCGGATTATGGCTTGCGGTTATTACAATGCCCGCAATGCATTTAAGCCTTCTTACCATGTATGAAAGCATCGGCACGGGGCGCAGGGAATCGTATATATAGGCATGTATGCCCCTTGCGCAAAGCGTAAGCGCCGCTTCAACGGCAAATTCGCGGCTCATGCGGCGGGAATCATACGCTATTGCAACGCCGCGCCCCGCGCCGTCGGGAAAGCCCAATATATATTCGGCAAGCCCTAACGTGGCCCGCTTTACAACGCGCGCGTTCATGCGGTTGGTTCCCGCGCCTAATATGCCCCTAAGCCCAGCCGTGCCGAATTCAAGCTCCGTATAGAAGCGTTCCTCTATTTCCCTTGGGTTGTCAGCTATCGCCTCAAGCTCCGCCTTAAGCTGCGGCTCAAGCCCCTCCGCCGCACGCCAGCGCAGATATTCTTCCATGTAACCGCTCATGCGCTTTTATCCTCCGTTTATTCATTATTGCTCCGTTTTGCGCGGGATATACACATCGCGCGCCATACTGTACGCGCCCTCATCCCCCACTATTATATGGTCGTATAGCTGTATGCCTATGCCCTCCAGCACGCCGAACATGGCCTTTGTAAGGGCAACATCGCCGTCGCTCGGCCGCGGGTTGCCGCTTGGGTGGTTATGGCAAAGCATTACGTATGCCGCCGCGTGCCTCAGCGCACATTCGGCAATTATGCGCGGGTATACCGTGCTTTGGTCTATTGTGCCGCTTGATACAACGTCGTCGTGCAGCGGCCTCATGCCGCTGTCCAGCGACACAAGGTACATCATTTCGTACTTATGCTCCTTCAGCAGCTCCATGCAGTATTCCGCCGCCTTTTGCGGATTGGTCAGCCTTTGCTTTCTGCGCGGCCTTTCGCTCACGCTCCGCATAGCTCCCGCAAGGGCTATCAGCGTGGCTGCGCTATCGCCCACGCCGTCTATGTTTTTCAGCTCCGCAGCGTCCGCCCTCAGCACAGCCGCAAGCGACCCGTAGCGCTTAATAAGCCTGTGCGCTATCGGGTTAACGTCCCGCCGCGGTATTGCATAGGTAAGCAGCAATTCAAGCAGCTGATGCTCGGGCATTGCCCCTGCACCGGCTGCAAGAAAGCTTTCCCTTAGCCTTTGCCTGTGCCCGGCATGCTCTTCCAATGTCAATTACCCTCTGTCCGTGTGTATTTGCGGCCCATGAGCAGGGCTATTATGCCGCCCAGGAACAGCAGTATTATGCTGAGTATGCCTATTGAGGCTCTTCCCGTTAACGCATAGGCTGCCGCATAGAGCGCGGGGCCTATAACGCAGGAGAATTTGCCGAATATATCAAGGAAGCCGTAGTATTCATTGGAACGCTCCGGCGGTATAAGCTGGCCGAAGTAGCTGCGGGAAAGCGCCTGTATGCCGCCCTGCACGGTTCCAACAAGCCCCGCAAGCACCCAGAACAGCACGCTGCTGAGCCTTAGCGCCGCCTCCGCATCGCCGCCGTTAAGCTCCGCCTGTTCAATATTAAAGCCCATGAAGAAGCCGATTATGGTTATTACAAAGTATACGCACACGGCAATGGTTATCATCTTCATTGCGCCCACCTTTTTGGCAAGGTTGCCGAAAAGTATGCTGAACGGCACGGCCACTATCTGCGTTACCAGCAGCGCAAGTATCATGCCTATTGCGCCAAGGCCGAGCGTTTCGCCGTAATTGGTTGCCATGGATATTATGGTATCCACGCCGTCAATATAAAAGAAGTAAGCTATTATGAAGAAGAGTATCTTTTTATCCTTCAATATATCCTTAAACGTTTTCCATGCGTTGCGGAAGGCCTGCTTTGCAAGTGCCTGCGGCGCCTCCTCCACGCTGTATTGCTGCTTTACGTCCTTAAGGAAGGGTATGCTGAACAGCGCCCACCACACAACAACTATCAATATTGAAATTTTATAGGAAAGCACGCTTTGGTTCATAAGCAGCATTATGACAATGGATATTACAAACGGTATTGTGCTGCCGCCTATATAGCCCATTGCATAGCCCCATGAGGATACCCTGTCCATGCGCTCGGGCGTTGTAACGTCGGTAAGGAACGAATCGTAAAAAAGGCAGCTTCCCGAAAAACCTATGCGCGAAATTATATAGCCTATCAGCATCAGCCGCCAATCCTCAAACGCGGCCATTACCGCCGTGAAAACAAGGCCGATTATAAGGAAGCCCGCAAACAGCTTCTTTTTCATGCCGGAAAAGTCGCCGATAGCGCCGAGTATGGGCGCAAGCAGCGCAACCACCAGCGCCGCGGCGCTTACGGCAAAGCCATAAAGCTTGTTTCCCGTTTCGTTCGCCTGCATTGCAAAATAGATGGGGAATATGGCCGCCATAATATTGGTGGCATAGATGGAGTTGGCCCAATCATACATTATCCATGATTTTTCGGCCTTGGTGAATCGCTTTTCGCTGCGCTCTGCCTTGGATGACATATTTACCCTCCCATATAAAATAATTACACGCTTAATTATAATGCATTGCACCGATATAGTACAGAGGGCAATTTTCCGCACCAATCGGTTATATGGTTTTAACTCTGCGCCGCCCCAAAAGCTTTCCCCGTTTACGGGGAAAGTGGACACGAACGAATGTGAGT
>CABSAH010000208.1 GCA_902475645.1 uncultured Christensenellaceae bacterium
CCTCCGAACCATTCCCCTTTCGGCCACTCACATTCGTTCGTGTCCACTTTCCCCGCACGCGGGGACAGCTTTTGGGCGGTGGTTGCACAAGCCAAAAGGCTCCCCGGACGGGGAGCTGTCGCCGTCAGGCGACTGAGGGGTTGAGGGAAAAACCGCAGCCCCGGTTTAACCCCTCCGTCTGCTCGTTTCACTCGCATCCACCTCCCCTTTCAGGGCAGGCTTTTGGGCGGCGGAGCTTGCACATACCAAAAGGCTCCCCGGACGGGGAGCTGTCGCCGTCAGGCGACTGAGGGGTTGAAACAAACAAAGAGCTGCAAGCTTCTTTCAACTCCCTCCGTCTTTCGCTTTATCAACAGCCGGAAGGAGCCGAGAAGGGAAGGGGGAACGGCTAAATTCCCCGCTCCCCAAATTCTCATTTCACTCCGCCCTCCGCGATGCTTGCTATGCGGCGCGGGATTAGATGCGTCCGGTGACGACGACCGTGGTTACGCCGGGGGCGACGCTTACAACGCCCGTGGACGGGTTCTGCGTGAAGGTTGCGGCGGGCACGGTCAGCGCGGCGGCTGCGCCCCTTTCGGGCAGGGTAAGCACGCCCGCCGCATAGGTATAGTCCGCAGGGGGTACGGCGGCGCCGTTTATGCTTACGGCAAGGTTGCCCGGCGCGGGTACAAAGGCATCCGTCAGCACAACGTCCGTTGCGGCGGTGTTGCCGTAGTTATACAGGGTGAAGGTGTAGGTTATTGCGCTGCCGTCCGTTACCGTTGAGGGCGACATATCCTTAACTATGCTCACGTCCGCATACCGGCCCGCGTTCAGGGTGTGCCGCGCCGCGGAAGGCTCCGCTATGCCGTCCGCCGCTGCCGTTACGGTGTTGGTTATGGCGGCGTCGGGCGCTATGGGTGCGGCGGTGTTCGCCGTGGCCTTATACAGCACCGTTGCGGTTGCTCCCGCGGCAAGCGCGGGTATTTCAAAGGATATGCCCGCTGCCGTTACGGTGGGCGTTATTGCGCCCGAAAGCACGCCGTTTATATATAGCTGTGCGGGGCCTGTATATGTAAGCGGGTATACGGCGGATGCGCCGCCCGCTGGCGTATATGCGCCGAGATTGTCGTTCAGTATAATGTTTGTAAGGGTGTTTGCGCTGCCGTTCGTGGCCGTAAGCACATAGGTAATTTCCCCGTTGCGGCGATAATCCGCATCGAGCGCCGTCTTTGCCGCGCTCAGCGCCTCCTGAAGCAGCGCAGTCGCCACGTTGGAGGCCGCCTGTCCCGTTGTGCCTGCATATTGATAGGTCAGCGTGGCCTGATTTGTTATAAGGGTTGCCATATTTATATTCCTCTTTTCATGTCGGCTTTTTTGCGGGAGCATACGCGCTCCCTCTTTCAAAGTATGCCGCGCGGGGCTTTTTTGCGCCGTCCCTTTGCGCCGCAAAGCCCGCATATGCGCCTCCTATCGGTTTTATAGATGAATACCGCTTTGGGATTCACAAGAACAATGCTATTGCCCTTGCAAATTTAATCGATTTTTGCGATAATAAATTCAGACGCGAAAGGCGTTTATAACACCTGTGCTTTTTAGCGCAAAAAGGAGATAAAAAGAGTATGGCAGGCGAAGACATAAAGCTTACAAAGCTGGCAAAATGCGCCGGATGCGGCGCCAAGGTGGGCGCGGGGGTGCTGGCAAAGCTGCTGGACGGCATTAAGGTGCATCACGACCCAAACCTTCTTGTAGGGTTCGACAAAAGCGACGACGCTTCCGTTTATAGGATAAGCGACGAGCTTGCAATAGTGCAGACGGTGGACTTCTTCCCCCCGATAGCGGACGATCCGTATCTGTTCGGCCAAATCGCCGCGACCAACGCCCTTTCGGACATATATGCAATGGGCGGCGAGCCCAAGCTTTGCCTTAACATAATGGCTATTCCCGAAAAGATGCCCATGGACGCGGTTCACGCGCTGCTAAAGGGCGGCTACGACAAGGTATATGAAGCGGGCGCGCTCATAACCGGCGGCCACAGCATACATGACGACGAGCCTAAATACGGCCTTGCGGTAACGGGCTTTGTGCATCCGGAAAAGATGCTCACCAATTCCGGCGCTAAAGCGGGCGACGTGCTTCTGCTTACCAAGCCCATAGGCATAGGCGTGCTTTCCACCGCGAACAAGGCGGATATGCTTTCGGCGGCGGGGCAGGAGCTTATATATTCGCTTATGACAACGCTGAACAAGACCGCGCGCGACGCAATGGTAAAATACAACGTACACGCCTGCACGGACGTTACGGGCTTTGGCCTGATAGGGCATACATACGAGATGGCCTCCGGCAGCGATACGGAGATAACGCTGAACGTGGACGCCATTGACCTTATACCCGAGGCGCTTGAGCTGGCGCGCATGGGCATACTGCCCGCGGGCATGTACCGCAACCGCACCTATGCCGAGCACGCCGTTGACGCGGGCGAAACGGAGCTTGCCAAGCAGGATATGCTATTTGACCCGCAGACCGCAGGCGGCTTGCTCATAGCCGTTGACGAAAAGGACGCGGACGCGCTTATGAACGAGCTTCGCGGCGCCGTACCCAGCGCGCAGCGCATAGGCACGGTAGGCGAATACACGGGCGGCGCAAGGATAAGGCTGAGGTAAAGCTTCGCTCACACGCTTTGTAAGTTGTTCCCGGTTTGACGACCTCAGGCTTTAAGCCGCACCCCGTTTGACTCCCTCCGTCTTTGAGCCGCACCCCTTTCGACCGTTCGCTATCGCTCACGGCCACTTTCCCCGTAAACGGGGACAGCTTTTGGCGTGGTGCTTGCACAAACCAAAAGGCTCCACCGCTTGCGGGGGAGCTGGCAATACGCCGTCAGGCGGATTGGCTGAGGGGGAA
>CABSAH010000209.1 GCA_902475645.1 uncultured Christensenellaceae bacterium
ACTGGTTCGATGGTCATGTGATTGTGAAAGAGCCTTAAATCCGTTATTTTCATCAGCTCCTGACCAACTGTCATTTTTCCGACAGCAGCATCGCCAATTATAAATAATAGTTTCATAAAACACCCTCCGCAAATTCCGATCTGCCAACTTCTTCCGCAAAAATTATAGCATGGATAACACCTTGCATCAACTTAAAAACGGGTATCCGGCTTTTACCGGGATACCCGTTATTTCAATATTACCTAAGTTAGGGCGTATGATTATCTGTAATTCACAAAGAACTCGTGATAAGCGCGGCTTGTCATGTATACGTCCGCCTTGGAAACTATTTCCCACGGGGCATGCATGCTAAGCATTGCAACGCCCGCGTCTATAACGTCCATATCATAATTGGCCATTATGTAGGCTATCGTTCCGCCGCCGCCCTGGTCAACCTTGCCAAGCTCGCTTGTCTGGTAAACGATGCCGTGGTCGTTGAACAGCTTGCGCACCTTGCCTACCAGCTCCGCCGCCGCGTCGTTTGCGCCGCCCTTGCCGCGGGAGCCTGTGTATTTAACCATGGCAATGCCCTGACCTATTGCCGCAAAGTTGGGATTATCGCCAACGTTGGGATAATTGGGGTCGAATGCCGCCGCAACGTCCGCGCTCAGCAGCGTGCTGTGCGCAAGGGCGCGCCTTATGGAAATATCGGAGCAATTACCGCCGTTCATAAGGGCTATCATTTCGCCTACCATATTGTTGAAGAACTGGGACTGCATACCGGTTGCGCCCATGCTGCCCACCTCTTCCTTATCCACATACAGGCCAACGATGGTACGCTCGGGCTTTTCAACGCCAAGAAGCGCCGCAAGGGAGGCATAGGAGCATACGCGGTCGTCGTGACCATGAGCCACCACAAGGCCGCGGTCGAAGCCAACGTCGCGCGCAGCACCCGCGGGAACGGCTTCAAGCTCCGCGGAAACGAAATCCTCCTCGGTTATGCCGTAGCGCTCGTTCAGCACGGCGAGCAGCGCGGTCTTGAACCTGTCGGAAGCTTCGGTATCGTCAACGGGCAGGCTGCCTATGAGTATGTTCAGGCCCTCGCCCTCAACGCCCTCACCCATTGTTTTGCTCATCTGATCCTTGGCAAGGTGGGGCAGAAGGTCCGAAATATAGAAAACGGGGTCGCCGCACTTGTCGCCCACGGCTATTTCAACCTTTTCGCCGTTGGCCTTTACTATTACTCCGTAAAGGGCAAGGGGCAGCGCAACCCACTGATATTTCTTTATGCCGCCGTAATAATGCGTTTTAAGCAGGGTGGTTCCGCCGCCTTCGTAAACGGGGTTCTGCTTTATGTCCAAACGCGGGGAGTCGATATGGCTGCCCACTATGTTCATGCCGTTTTCAAGGGGCTCGTTGCCTATAACGGACAGCATAACGGCCTTACCGCGGTTGTTGTAATAAACCTTGTCGCCCGCCTTAAGCTCCTTCTTTTCGCATATGCATACGAATCCGGCTTCCTTTGCGCGGCGTATAATCTCTGCGGCGCAGCGGCGTTCGGTCTTGCTTTCGTCAAGGAACGCCTTGTAATCTTCACCCATATCCATGCAGGCCTTGCGCTCGTCGGCGTTCAGCTTGTCCCATACATATGCGCGCTTGTACATAAGATCCTTGGTTTCCATAAGCTCTCCTTTATATAATGATAGTATTGATGATGTAAGCATACAGCTTTGCGGCGGCATAGTCAATAGCGGCCTCAAGAATATGCGGCTAATATGTAAAAAGGAGCCGCCGCGCATTGCGGCAGCCCCGTGGTTTAAGCCTTTGGCTTATTCCTCGTCCTGAATATCTTCGGCTGCGGGAACAACGGGCTTGTTGCAGTTGGGGCAGATAAGCGCGCCGTCCTCTCTCAGCATGTCCTCGTCAAAATAGATGGTTTCGCCGCAATGGGGGCATTCTATCTCAACGAAGTCATCGTCGCAAAAATCGCACCTGTCGGCACAGTTTTCGCAGTCGTAATCGCATTCGTCATCGTCGCATTCGCAGCAGTCGCAGCAATCGCAAAGCGCGTCAAGACATTCGTCTATGTCGCTCAGCTCATCGCAAATGTCGTCTATGCATTCATCCATGTCTATAATGGCTTCCTCGTTTTCGTCAACGGTGTCCGCCAGCTCGTCCAGAGTTTCAACTATCAGCTTGAAAAGCTTGCCATACTTGTCGTCGGCAAGATCCATGCCGTCCACTACGCCGCGCAGATATGCGACCTTTTCCTTATTGTAACCCATAGTGACCTCCTTATGTTTTGTTGTTATATGACACGGAAAGCTTATACGCGCTCCATGTATTCGCCAGTACGGGTATCCACCCTTATGCGGTCGCCCTCGTTTACGAACAGGGGAACGTTAATCTTGTATCCGGTTTCAAGCGTTGCGGGCTTGGTGGTGCCGGTGGCGGTATCGCCCTTGAAGCCGGGCTCGGTTTCGGTAACGGTAAGCTCAACAAAGTTGGGAGCTTCCACGGAGAAGGCGTTGCCCTTGTAGAAACGGATGCTAACGTTCATGTTTTCTACTATGAAGCTTATGGCGTCCTCCACCTGATCGTGGTTGAGGGGAAGCTGCTCGAAGGTTTCGGTATCCATGAAGTAGTACAGCTCGCCGTCGTTATAAAGATACTGCATCTCCTTGGTTTCGATATGAGCGCGGGGATACTTGTCCGTGGGGCTGAAGGTGCGCTCCAGCACCGCGCCTGTCATAACGTTTTTGAGCCTAGTACGGACGAAAGCCGCGCCTTTACCGGGTTTGACGTGCTGGAAATCGGCAATGGACCAAACCTGTCCATCGATCTCCACAGTAA
>CABSAH010000210.1 GCA_902475645.1 uncultured Christensenellaceae bacterium
GTACCTCGGGTGAGCCGGTGTCGCCCTCATGAAGCTGGAATTTCGCGATGATTTCCTGTTTGGTTGCCATTGTTTTTTCCTCCTAATAATTATATCGCCCAGCGCCGAGTAAAGCGTCGGAGTCGTCGCTAAACACAGCCGCCGGTTCTGACTAAAGCAGTATACCATATTTTCCGCCGCATGTAAACGGCATATCAACTATTTTTTAATATATTGCGGGCTTTTTCGCATCCGCCTTCATTTGCGTGGCAAGCGTATGCACGTTTGGAAAGCGTATTTCTCCGCGTATGCGCTCAACGAATTCCACCTTCAGTATTTGGCCGTATATGTCCGCGTCAAAGCCAAGCATATGGGTCTCTATGGTGGTATGCTCGCCGTTCACGGTAGGGTTGCGGCCTATGTTGGTTACGGCAGGGTACTTTTCCCCGTCAAGCACGGCCCGCGTTGCGTACACGCCGGCCATGGGCACTGCCCTGTCCTCCCAGCCCGCTATGTTCGCCGTTGGGTAGTCAAGCGTGCGCCCTATGCCGCGGTTGCGTATTACAGGCCCCGTAATTGAATACGGCGCGCCAAGCATCTCCCCGGCGTCCTTCACACGGCCCGCTTCAAGGCAGGCGCGTATGCGCGTGCTGGACACGGCTTCCCCTTTATACATTACCGGCGGCACTATTTCCACCGCGAAGCCGTATTTTTCGCCCAGCTTTTTGATAAGCTCCACGCTGCCTTCCCCGCGCCTGCCGAACGTATAATTGAATCCGGCAACGGCGCAGCCCATATCGAACCGCTCAATAAGCATTTTTATGAACTGCTCTGGCTCGGTCGCTGCATACTCGGCGCTGAATTCATCCGCGTTGAGCGTGCAGCCCATGCCGCCAAGCGCAGCCATGCGTTCGGACTGCGTCATCAGCAGCGGCGGCTGCTTGCCGAAAAGCGCCATCGGATGCGCGGTGAAAGTGTATATCATCGGCTCCATATCAAGCTCCGCAGCCTTATCTATCGCCGCGTTTATTATCGCGCGGTGGCCTATATGCACCCCGTCGAACGTGCCAAGCGCTATTGCTCTTTTCATGCGCCGGCCTCCGTAAGGTTTATTTTTATGTGTACGCTGCCGCTCTCGCCCGTTTGGCCTATGCCTAAAAATTCGCCGTCGGCATACAGCATAACAATGCGGCTTTCGTCCCTGCCCTTTAATTCCCCGGGGAATATCTCCGCGCCGTTGCGTATCAGCCGCGCCTGCTTTTCGTCAAGGCCGGTAAGGCTCAGCTTATCTATCAGCCCGTTGAGTGAATCCTCTATGCTTATCACGGCGTCGTCAAGCCGCCCTTTTTCCTTCATCTGCCTTAGCTCGGCTATGGAATAGGTGCTGCCTATTGTGAACTCTCCGCTGCGCGTGCGCAGCAGAAAGCTCATATAAGCGCATGTGCCGAGCCGCTTGCCAATATCCGCGCACAGCGTCCTTACATATGTTCCGCGGGAGCAAACTATGCGCAAAAGATACCGGTTTTCGCCGCTTTGCGCCATAAGCTCAATATTATCTATTGTTGCGCTGCGCTTTATTTCAACGGCATCCGCCCCTTCGCGCGCAAGCTGATAAAGCCGCTTGCCGTCTATGCTGACGGCGCTGTACATGGGCGCGGTCTGCTCAATTTGGCCTATAAAGCAGGGCAAAACGGTCGCAAGCTCATCTTTTGATATTATCCTTGCGTCCGTTTCAACTATGCGGCCGTAAGCGTCCTGCGTATCCGTTGCCGCGCCGAACGTTACCTCCGCAATGTATTCCTTTTGCTTATCCACCAATATGTCAAAAAGCCGCGTAGCCCGGCCTATACATATGGGCAACACGCCCGCCGCGCCCGGGTCGAGCGTTCCGGTATGGCCGACGCGCTTTATTTTGAATATATGCCTAACGTCCGCCACAGCGTCGCTGGACGTCATTCCCGGCGGCTTTAATATGTTTACGATACCTTCTGTCATCTGTGTCTCTGTTTATGGTTATAATGCCTGTATAAGCGCCTCGGTAAGCTCAGCCGCAAGCGCCTCCAATTCGCCGCGCACCGTGCAGCCCGCGGCAAGCCTGTGCCCACCGCCGCCATAGCGTTCCGCAACAGCGCACACGTTGGCGTATTCCTTCGCCCGCATGCTCACCTTGTATACGTTCGGCTCCTTTTCGCGCATAAGCATGGCTATTTCAACGTTCTCAACGTCCCTCAGGTTGTCTATTATGCCTTCGCAGTCCTCGTCCCGCGCGTTAAAGCGGTCAAAATCCGCCCGCGTAAGCTTGCATACCGCTACCTTGCCGCCGTGCAGATACTCCGCCTTTATAAGCCCAAGGCCAAACATCCTGCGCTTTGATACGGGTGCGGAGCGGTATACAGCGCGGTTTATCAGCGCATTGTCAGCCCCGCGCTGCAATAGCTCCCCTGCGGCGAAAAGCGTATCCGGCGTGGTATTTGAATAGGCAAAGTTGCCCGTATCCGTAACAAGGCCGCAAAAAAGGCACGTTGCAATATTCGCGCCGAAGTCCGCATCAAGCTGCTCTATCAGCTTTTTCACTACCTCCGCCGCCGCGGCAGCGTGCGCCTCAACGGCGTTATGCTGCGCAAACATGGTGTTGGTAACGTGGTGATCTATGTTCGCGGTATGCTTTGCCTGCGCAAATATTTCGTCCGCCGCGCCCATGCGCCCTTCGTCCGCGCAGTCAACGGCTATTGCGGCGCTTGTTACGCGCGCCGCGTTCGGCTTAATAATATCCTCCGCCCCTTCAAGGAAGCGGTATATGCGCGGCACGTCCCCATCGCACACGGCCTG
>CABSAH010000211.1 GCA_902475645.1 uncultured Christensenellaceae bacterium
TTCCGCGCAATAGTTATGAGCGCGCGCGAATTTAAGGATGCGGAGCAGCAGGCGCCGCTGTATTTTCGCACAACGGACGATATGCTGAACGAATTCAGCTACCTTGGCAGCGAAAAGGCGGAGGAAGTGGTAATAGACGTGCCTAACGCAATAGCGGATATGTGCGACAGCCTGAAGCCGTTTTTAAGCGAAAAGGGCACATACGCGCCCAAATTTCCCGGCGCGAACGAGGAGCTTAGAACCATGTGCGAAAACCGCGCGCGGGAGATATACGGCGATACTCTGCCGCCCGTTGTGCAGGCGCGGCTTGATAAGGAGCTTACGTCAATAATAGGCAACGACTATGCTTCGCTGTATTTAAGCGCGCAAAGGCTGGTTTCAAAATCCATGTCGGACGGCTACCTTGTCGGCAGCCGCGGAAGCGTGGGTTCGTCCTTTGCGGCAACAATGGCCGGAATAACGGAGGTCAACCCGTTGCAGCCGCATTATGTTTGCCCAAGCTGCAAATACAGCGAATTTGACGTTGACCTTGAAAAATATGCCTGCGGCGTGGATATGCCGGATAAGGACTGCCCCGTTTGCGGCGCAAGGCTGAATAAGCTTGGCTACACAATACCGTTTGAGGTTTTCCTTGGCTTTAAGGGGGATAAGACGCCGGATATAGATTTGAACTTCTCGGGCGACTATCAGCCCCATGCCCATGCGTATACGGAGGTTATGTACGGCAAGGGACATGCCTTCCGCGCGGGCACGATATCGGGATTGAAGGATAAAACCGTTTACGGCTACGTTAAGGGCTATTGCGAGCAGTACGATGCATTCTTTACCCGTGCGGAAACGGAAAGGCTTGTTGCGGGCTGCGAAGGCGTTAAGCGCACCACGGGTCAGCATCCCGGCGGCATCGTTATAGTGCCCGAAGGATACGAGATATTCGACTTTACGCCGATACAGTACCCTGCGGATAAAAAGGAAAAGAACACCGTTACAACGCATTTTGACTTCCATGCAATGGATGACAGGCTTGTTAAGCTTGATATACTGGGCCATGATGACCCAACCGTGCTTAGGATGCTTCAGGACATAACGGGCATTGACCCCAAGGAGCTGCCGCTGGACGATAAGGAAACGATGAAGCTTTTTTCCTCCACGGAGCCGCTTGGCATAACGCTTGAAGAGCTTAATTGCGACGTTGGCAGCATTGCCCTGCCGGAATTCGGAACAAGCTTTGTGCGCCAGATGCTTATGGATACGCGGCCGACAACGATGGAGGAGCTTGTCAGGATATCCGGCCTTTCACACGGCACGGGAGTATGGCTCGGCAACGCGCAGGATTTGGTGCTTGGCGGCGTGGCTACGCTTTCGCAGGTCGTGTGTACGCGGGACGACATAATGAACTATCTTATAAGCATAAAGATGGAGCCGTCAAAGGCGTTCAAAATAATGGAAAGCGTAAGAAAGGGCAAGGGACTTACGGAGGAAATGGAGCAGAATATGCGGGAGGTCAATACGCCCGAATGGTTCTTCTCATCCTGCAAAAAAATAGGCTATATGTTCCCGCGCGCCCATGCGGCGGCATATGTTATGATGGCGTTCCGCATAGCGTGGTATAAGGTGCATATGCCCGAAGCCTTCTATGCCGTTTATTTTTCCGTGCGCGCGGATGCGTTCGATGTATCCATGGCGCTGGGCGGGGAGGAAAAGGTGCTGCGCAACATAAAGGCTATACGCGACAAGGGCAACAAGGCAGAACAGAAGGAGCAGGATCTTCTTGTTATACTTGAAGTGGTGTATGAAATGAACCGGCGCGGGATAAAGCTTTTGAATGTGGATATATATAAATCCGACGCCACAAGGTTCGTAATAGAAGAAGGCGGGCTGAGGCCGCCGTTCTCTGCCGTGGCGGGCGTAGGCGTTACGGCGGCGGAGAGCATAGGCGCGGCGGATAGGAGCATTCCGTTTAATTCAATAGAGGACTTCCGTGCCCGCACGAAGGCAAACAGCGCCGTTGTGGATAAGCTTAAGGAGCTTGGCTGCTTTGACGGGCTTGCGGAAAGCAATCAGGTAAGCTTTTTCTGAGGAAAATAAGCAAAGCTATTGCGCAAATGCCATAAAGTGTGCTATAATGCCCATGTTGGGCGGTAAATACCGCATTTGTTGGCTTATTGAAGAGTGGGACGTTCCCGCTCTTTTGTTTTGATAAGGCGCGAATCGGCTCAAATGAGCCTTATATTTAAGGAGGTACGGTTGAAAACTACCGAAATAGTGGATTCCCTTGTGCGGGGTAAAATAGCCGAGATGGGCTATGAGCTGGACGAAGTTGAATACGTTAAGGAATACGGGAACATGGTGCTCACGCTCTATATCGATTCGCCAAACGGCGTAACCATAGACGATTGCGAAAAGGTCAGCCGCGCCATAGACCCCATATTGGACGAAAACGACCCGATAGAGGAAGCGTACTACCTAAGCGTTTCCAGCATAGGCATAGACCGCCCGCTTAAAAAGGACAGGGATTTTGAAAGGAACATGGGCAAAAAGCTTCAGGTAAAGCTATATGCGCCCATAAACAAGAAAAAGGAGCTTATGGGCGTCCTTACCGGATACGATGAAGAAGGCTTCACCATAAACGTTGAAAAAACGGGCGAAGTGACGATGAAACGCAAAGATGCGGCGCTTATAAGGCCGTGGATAGATTTTGAATAACACAGGGAGGATAAGTAATAAAGATGAAAGCCGATTTTATCGAAGCACTGAACGCTATCGAAAAAGAGCGCGGCATCAGCAAGGACATATTGATAGACGC
>CABSAH010000212.1 GCA_902475645.1 uncultured Christensenellaceae bacterium
TAATATCCAAATCCGGCGCATGGTATTACTATGGCGATATGCGCATGGCGCAGGGTCGTGATAACGCAAGGCTGTTCCTAAAGGACAACAGCGAGCTTTGCGAGGAAATTGAAGCCAAGCTGCGTAAAGCGCTTGCAGCCACTCCCGACGAATCGACAGACGATACGGAAGGCGCGGACGGCACACAGGATTGATATGCACCAAAGGATAATAGCAATAGACGATGGTTCCATAGCGGAGGAGCTGGGCATTAAACCCGGCTTCTCCTTGTTGCGTATAAACGGCGAGGATGTTGAGGACGTTATAGACTATGAACAGCTCACTGCCGAAAGCCATATTGAATTGGAGTTTGAATCAAGGGACGGCGAAATAATCAGCGCGGAAGTTGATAAGGAAGAATACGAACCGCTTGGAATGTATTTTGAAAGCGGCTTGATGAGCAAGGTAAGGAGCTGCAAAAACAAATGTGTATTCTGCTTCATAGATCAAATGCCAAAGGGCGGGCGAAAAACGCTGCATTTTAAGGATGACGACTGGCGGCTTTCGCTTATAATGGGCAACTATGTAAGCCTTACAAACGTTAACGATAATGAATTCGACCGTATGCTCAGGCGCAGGGTAAGCCCGCTGTATGTATCCATACATGCAACGGACGGCAGCGTGCGCACGCGCATGATGTCAAACCCGTCCGCCGCGCGCATAATGGAGCGGCTTACGGCGCTAAAGGCGCATAATCTATGCTTTCATGGGCAGATAGTAGTATGCCCCGGCCTTAACGACGGCGATGTGCTTAAAAAGAGCGTAGAGGAATTATACGCGCTCCGTCCGGCAGCCAAAACGCTTGCGCTGGTTCCAGTGGGCATAACCAAATTCCGCGAAGGATTATATCCGTTAAGACTGCTGACAAAACAGGAAGCATCAGCTATAATTGATTATGCGGAAAGCTTTAACGCCGCGGTTGAAGCGCGGGGCGAGGATGGCTTTGTATATGCTTCTGATGAAATGTATATGATAGCTGGCCGCGAATTACCAAGCTATGAAAGCTATGGCGATTTTCTGCAAATAGAAAACGGTGTGGGGCTTATGCGTCAGTTTGAGCATGGCTTTAACGAAACGCTTTGTGAAATGCAGCCGTTGAAGCGAAGGGTGAAGCTTGTCGGCGCAACCGGTGTGTCGGCGCGGGAATTTTTGCAGAAGCTTTTCGATAAGCTTAAGCCATACGGCATAGAGCTTACGCTGCACGGCATAGAAAACGACTTTTTCGGCCATACGATAACCGTATCCGGCTTGGTAACGGCAACAGATATTGCAAAGCAGCTAAGCGGCATTAAGGCCGACGCGCTGCTGATACCCGACGATATGCTCAGGGAACGCGACAGCGTTTTTCTCGATGGGCGGGATACGGACTGGCTCTCAGCCGAGATGAATATGCCGCTGTGGCCCATGTGCGCCGCCGACGGCGAAGAATTTATATATAACCTGTTTGATAGGTTAAACGAGGAGAAATAATATGGCAAAGCCGCTTGTGGCCGTTGTAGGCCGCCCGAACGTGGGCAAATCCACGTTTTTTAACAAAATAACAGGAAAGCGCATAGCAATAGTTGAGGATACGCCAGGCGTCACGCGCGACAGGATATATGCGGACGGCGAATGGCTTTCCCATTCCTTCACGCTTATTGATACCGGCGGCATAGAGCCGATGCGCGAGGATATAATAAGCAAGCAAATGCGTAGGCAAGCAGAATTAGCCATTGAAACGGCGGATGTTATAATATTCCTTGTTGACGGCCGCGAAGGGCTTACGGCAGCGGATGTTGAGGTTGCCGATATGCTGCGCCGTTCCAAAAAGCCGGTAGTGCTGGCGGTAAACAAAATAGACCATCCTAAGTACGCCGATGCGCTGTATGATTTTTATGAGCTTGGCATAGGCGAACCCATAACCATATCCGCAGAACAGGGACTTGGGCTTGGCGATGTACTTGACGAAGTGGTTGCGCATTTCCCCGAACACGCAGGAGAGGATGAGGGAGAGGTCACCCACGTTGCCGTTGTAGGAAAGCCCAACGTAGGCAAATCGAGCCTTGTAAACGCGCTGCTTGGCGATGAACGCACAATAGTTAGCAACATCCCCGGTACGACAAGGGATGCCATAGACTCGCCTTTCAGATTTGGCGGCAAGGATTATATTTTAGTTGATACGGCGGGAATACGCCGCAAACGCTCAATAGAGGACGAAAGCATAGAGCGTTACAGCGTTATACGCTCGCTTGCAGCCATACGCCGCTGTAACATTGCGCTTATAGTCGTGGATGCCGAGCAGGGACTAAGCGAGCAGGACGTGCGCATTGCGGGCTATGTACATGAGGAGGGCAAGGCAAGCGTCCTTGTTGTAAACAAGTGGGACCTTATAGAAAAGGATACCCACACCATGAACGAATTCAAGAAAAAGCTGAGCGTTGACCTTGCGTTCATGGAATATGTGCCCATGATATTCATATCAGCGCTTACGGGGCAGCGCGTAAACAAGGTTATGGAGGTTGCAAACGAAGCATATCGCCAGAATTCCGCGCGTATTTCCACGGGTACGCTCAACGATGTAATTGCCGAAGCCATATCCGTTACGGAGCCGCCTTCCGATAAGGGGAGAAGGTTAAGGATATACTACGGCACGCAGCCTGCAACCAATCCGCCCACGTTCGTGCTTTTTGTTAATGATCCAGACCTTATGCATTTTTCGTATAAGCGGTATCTTGAAAACTTCTTCCGCAAGTCATTCGGCCTTACGCAAACGCCTATCC
>CABSAH010000213.1 GCA_902475645.1 uncultured Christensenellaceae bacterium
GGAATGGGCTGATCGAACGCGCCCATGAACATTATGTACATGCGGAATGCGTCCGCGCCGTATTCTTTGATGTAATCATCCGGATTTACAACGTTGCCGCGGGACTTGCTCATCTTCTCGCCGTTTTCGCCAAGCACCATGCCGTGGCTGGTGCGCTTCATATACGGTTCGGGCGTGGGCACAACGCCTATGTCGTAAAGGAACTTGTGCCAGAAGCGGGAATAGAGCAGGTGCAGCGTGGTGTGCTCCATGCCGCCGTTGTACCAGTCAACGGGCATCCAATACTTCAGCGCCTCGGGCGAAGCAAGGGCGTTGTCGTTATGCGGGTCTGTATAGCGCAGGAAGTACCAGCTGGAACCGGCCCAGTTGGGCATGGTGTCCGCTTCGCGCACGGCGGGGCCGCCGCAATGCGGGCAGGTGGTGTGCAGCCAATCCTTTGCGCGGGCAAGGCAGGAGCTTCCGTCATCCGTGGGGGAGAAATCGTCCAGCATGGGCAGCTTCAGCGGCAGCTCGCTTTCGGGCAGGGGAACCCAGCCGCATTTTTCGCATTTAACAAGGGGTATCGGTTCGCCCCAGTAACGCTGGCGGGCAAATACCCAGTCGCGCAGCTTATAGTTCACCTTGCGGTGGCCTATGCCTTCCCTTTCAAGGTAATCGGCAATGGCTTTTTTGGCCTCGGCAACCTCCATGCCGTTAAGGAAGCCGGAATTAACCATGCGGCCATGCTCACATTCGGTATACGCTTCCTTGGCAACGTCGCCGCCCGCAACAACCTCTATTATGGGCAGCTTGAACGTCCTTGCGAATTCATAGTCGCGCGTATCGTGCGCGGGAACGGCCATTATTGCGCCCGTGCCGTAGCTCATCAGCACATAATCGGAAACCCATATGGGTATTTCCTTCTTGGTAACGGGGTTTATTGCGCTTACGCCCTTTAGCACAACGCCTGTCTTTTCCTTGTTCAGCTCGCCGCGCTCAAATTCGCTCTTGCGGGCGGCGGCCTCGCGGTATTGGGCAACATCGTCCCAATTCTCTATTTGATTTTTGTATTTGTCTATATACGGATGCTCCGGGCTCATTACCATGTAGGTCGCGCCGAAAAGCGTATCCGGGCGGGTGGTATAAACGGTCAGCTTATCCTTGCTGCCCGCAATTACAAAGTCCACCTCCGCGCCCTCGCTGCGGCCTATCCAGTTGCGCTGCTGGGTCTTTACGCGGTCAATGTAGTCCACCTTGTCCAAATCGTCAATCAGCTTCTGCGCGTATTCGGTTATTTTCAGCATCCATTGGCTGCGCACCATCTGTATTACCTGGCCGCCGCAGCGTTCGCATACGCCGTCAACAACCTCCTCGTTGGCAAGGCCAACCTTGCAGGAGGTGCAGAAGTTTATGGGTATTTCCGCCTTGTAGGCAAGGCCGTGCTCGTAAAGCTTTAGGAATATCCACTGCGTCCATTTATAGTATTCCGGGTCTGCCGTGCTTATCTCGCGGGACCAATCGAACGAATAGCCCAGCCTTTTAAGCTGCGCGCGGAAGCGGGCAATGTTCGTTTCCGTAACCTTTGCGGGGTGTATGCCCGTCTTTATGGCGTAATTCTCGGTCGGCAGGCCGAATGCATCATAGCCCATAGGGAACAGCACATTGTAGCCTTCAAGCCTGCGCTTGCGGCATATAACGTCCATTGCCGTGAACGGGCGCGGGTGGCCAACGTGCAGGCCCTGTCCGGAAGGATAGGGGAATTCGATAAGCCCGTAAAACTTGGGCTTGGTGTAATCCGTCTTGGCCTCGTTGCAATGCGCCTCCTCCCAGCGCTTTTGCCATTTCAGCTCTATCGGGTCGTGTTCGTAGCGCTCTGACATCGGTTTTTATCCTTTCATGCTTTGTATAAAAAATAAAGCCGCCTCCTTATGCAAGAGACGGAACATTTTCCGCGGTACCACTCCGCTTGGCGGCATATGCCGCCCGCTTTAGCCCCCTGTAACGCGAGGAACGCGCCGCGCATTGCCGCGGCGGACTCCGCGGCGAGCTTCACCGCACCGCGGCTCCCCCTTTTCAGCATACCGGAGGCTCTCTTTGCCCGCAGGAAACGATTACTGTTCCGCATCATGGTCCAATCCGTATTTTATTGGAAAATGCCCGCCTTGTCAATACAAACGGAGCAAAACGCGGGAATAAACATTTTTGCCGTTGCGCTTTGGGGTGATGATTTACTATAATATATAATTAAGCACATGAGTATAAACTGGAGGTTTACGGGCAAAATGACACTTTGGATAAAGAACGCAAACATTGCAACAATGGATTCTGAGCGCCCCCATGCCGAGTCCGCGGTGGTTATAGGCGGCTTCTTCGCCTGCGTAGGCAGCGAAAAGGAAACGGAGGCCTATATTAAGGCGCACCCGCAAAAGGAGCTTGAAACGCTGGACTGCGGCGGAAATTTTGTTATGAGCGGCTTTAACGACAGCCATATGCATTATCTGCATTATGTCCGCGCCAAAAAGACCTCTGTGGACCTATACGGCTGCACATCGCTTAAAGAGGTGCTGGAGCGCATGAAGCGCGCCTATGAGAAGGATTACGACCCCGCGCTTGGCCTTTGGCTTACGGGCGAAGGCTGGAACCACGATTATTTTACCGATGAAAAGCGTTTCCCAACGGCAAAGGAGCTTGACGCCGTAACAAGCGAATATCCAATGCTTATAATGCGCGCCTGCTTCCACATAGGCGTTATGAACTCAAAGGCTATGGAGC
>CABSAH010000214.1 GCA_902475645.1 uncultured Christensenellaceae bacterium
GCTGCATGGTGGCAAAAAAGCTGGGCTGCAAGCATACCATAGCCCGCGTGAGGAATCCCGAATACGATCAGCAGATACGCTTCATGCGCGAGGAATTGGGCCTTTCAATGGTTATAAATCCGGAAAAGGCCGCCGCGCTTGAAATATTCCGTCTGCTGCAATTCCCCTCCTTCCTAAAGCGCGATTCCTTCGCCCGCGGCACGGCGGAGCTGGTGGAGCTTAAGCTCAAGGAGGGCAACCCGCTAATAGGTAAGCCGTTACAGCAATTCAGAACCGTTGCAAACGTTAATGCGCTTGTGTGCGCGGTGGAGCGCGAGGGCGGCATAAACATACCTAAGGGCGATTTTACGCTGCTTAAAGGGGACAAGGTCACGATTGCCGCGGACGCGGCCGACCTTGTTCGCCTTTTGAAGAACCTTAAAATATACGCGCCCAAGGCGGAGCACGTTATTATAGTTGGCGGCAGCCGCACGGCAACCTACCTTGCGCGGCGGCTTACGCGCAGCAAGGTAAGGCTTACCATAATAGAGCAGGATGAAAAGCGCTGCATGGATCTTAGCGAGGCGCTGCCGCAGGCAACGGTTATAAACGGCAACGGCACGGATCAAAAGCTGCTGCTGAGCGAAGGCATAGCATCGACGGACGCGGTGGTTTCGCTTACGGGTATAGACGAGGAAAACCTGCTGGTTTCCATGTTTGCAAACTACGTGGGCGTGCCTAAGAGCATAACCAAAATAAACCGCAACGAATATAACCCGATATTCGAAAGCATGGGCATAGACAGCATTGTAAGCCCCAAGCTTTTGACCGCGAACGAAATTGTGCGCTATGTGCGCGCAATGGAGGATACCACGGGCGGCAGCGTGCTTACGCTTTATAAAATAGTGGAGGGCAAGGCGGAGGCGCTGGAGTTTTCCGTAAAGGGGGAGGCTACGTTCCTAAACGAGCCGCTGTACAGGCTGCGGCTTAAAAAGAACGTGCTCATAGCCGCAATAGTAAGGGCAAGGAAGGTTATAATACCCTCAGGCGCGGACTTTATGCAAAAGGGCGATACGGTGATTGTGGTCACGGAGGCGGATCGCGCCATACGCGACTTGAAGGACATTTTTGAAGGCGAAGTATGAACATAAAGGCGGTTGGATTCTATATAGGCCATGTGCTTAGGCTGCTTGCGGCAATGATGCTGCCGGCGCTTTTAATTGCGGCGCTTGGCGGCGAGGACGGCACGGTGGCGGCGTTTGCGCTGAGCATGGGCATAACAATGGCCGCGGGCTGCATACTGCTGCTGTTAAAGCGGCCGGGCTCGGGCGGGGTAAGGCCGGCGGAGGGCTTTATAACGGTTTCGCTGAGCTGGATACTCATTTCGCTTTTCGGCTGCCTGCCGTTTTATATAAGCCGCCATATTCCGCGCTTTGTGGACTGCGTATTTGAAACCGTGTCCGGCTTCACCACAACGGGCGCAACCATACTTACGGATATCGAGCGGCTGCCCGCAAGCCTTTTGTACTGGCGTTCCTTTACGCATTGGATAGGCGGCATGGGCGTATTGGTGTTCATGATGGCGGTTGTGCCGCTTGCAAAGGGCAACGGGGAAAGCATGCATCTGCTGCGCGCGGAAAGCCCCGGCCCAGCCGTAGGCAAGCTTACAGCCAAAATGAAGGATACCACGCGGGTATTGTATCTTATATATATCGCCATGACGGCGTTGCTGATAATCATGCTGCTTGCGGGCGGTATGCCGCTTTTTGACAGCGTTGTTAACGCATTCGCAACCGCGGGCACGGGCGGCTTTGGCATAAAGAACGCGAGCATGGCCGCGTACCCAAGCCATTATCTGCAAACGGTGATAGCCGTTTTCATGATGCTGTTCGGCATTAACTTCAACGTGTATTATTTCATATTGATAGGCAAAGGCGTGCAGGCATTAAAGGGCGAGGAATTCCGCGCATATATCGGCATAATCGCATTCAGCACGCTTGCAATAGCGCTGAACATACTGCCGCTTTACGGCAACAGCTTTGCTGAATCCCTGCATCAAAGCTTTTTCCAGGTTTCAAGCATAATAACCACAACGGGCTTTGCAACCACTGACTTTGACAAATGGCCTGAGCTTTCCCGCATGATACTTATGGGGCTTTTGATAGTGGGTGCAAGCGCGGGCTCAACGGGCGGCGGCGTTAAGGTGGCGCGCGTTGTTATGCTGTTCAAGGGCTTAAAGGCGGAGGTTATGCGCGCCGTGCGGCCGCGCCGCGTGGAAACCATATGCATGGACGGCAAGCGCATAGACCCCCTCGTGATGCGCGGCACATACGGCTTCGTTTCCGCATTCGTGGCGATATGCGCCGTATCAATGCTGCTGATATCGCTTGATAATTTTGACTTTACCACAACCGTAACCGGCGTTTTGACCTGCATCGGCAACGTCGGCCCCGGCCTTTCAATGGTCGGCCCCAGCGGCAACTTCAGCGCGTTTTCGGACGCAAGCAAGCTTGTGCTGTCGCTCGATATGCTGTTCGGCCGCCTTGAAATATTCCCGCTCATACTCATGTTCAGCCCCCGCGTCTGGCGCAGGAGAGGGTAGGGGAGAGCGGAATTTATAATGCATAATTAGCAATTAGCAATTAGTAGGGGTGAAACGTGGCTTTGCTTGGTATCGTTAACCCCTCAGTTAAACGGACTCCCTCAGTCAAACCTTCGGTTTGCCAGCTCCCTC
>CABSAH010000215.1 GCA_902475645.1 uncultured Christensenellaceae bacterium
ACTTTGCGCGCACGGTAAGCTTGCCGCGGCCGGTTTCGTAGGCGGCGCGTATTTCGTCGCTTGCCAGTATATAGCCGCCGGTCGGGAAATCCGGGCAGGGCATTATTTGCATAAGCTCGTCAAGGCTTATGTCCGGCTTATCCATTTTGGCAATAACGGCGTCTATGGTTTCGGCAAAGTTATGCGGCGGTATTGCCGTTGCAAGGCCAACCGCTATGCCGTTGGCGCCGTTTACAAGCAAATTCGGGAAGCGGCCGGGCAGCACGTCCGGCTCCCTTTCCGTATCGTCAAAGTTAAGGCTGAATTTTACCGTGTCCCTGTCTATATCGCGCAAAAGCTCCAGCGCAAGCGGCGTCATACGCGCCTCGGTATATCGCATTGCGGCGGCGCTGTCCCCGTCTATGCTGCCGAAGTTGCCATGCCCGTCCACAAGCGGCGCGCGCATATTGAAATCCTGCGCCATGCGCACCATTGCGTCATATACGCTTGAATCCCCGTGCGGATGGTATTTACCCAAGCAGTCGCCCACGATACGCGCGCTTTTCCTATGCGGCTTATCGGGCGTGTTGCCAAGGCCAAGCATGGTATAAAGTATCCTGCGCTGCACGGGCTTCAGCCCGTCCTCCACCCTCGGCAGGGCGCGTTCGAGTATTACATGCTCCGCATAGGGCAGCATGGAATCGTGCATAACCTCATCCATGCTTTTGGTCAATATGTTCCTATCCGCCGCAATGGGCGGCCTTTCGTCCTTTTTAGCCATTTATATCAGCGCTCCCTTCGTTCTTATTGCGCTGCGCCTTTTCCGCCTTTTCTTCAAAGGCATCCGTTTTGTTGAAATTGGCGTATTCGCTTATGTATTCCTTCCTTGGGGCAACCTTATCGCCCATCAGCAGCGTTACCAAATGCTCCACATCCGCGGAATCCTCTATATTCACGCGCACAAGCGTGCGGTTTTCGGGGTTCATTGTCGTTTCCCAAAGCTGCTCCGGATTCATTTCGCCAAGGCCCTTATAGCGCTGTAAGCTGTATCCCTTGCCAACCGTTTTAAGCGCCTTGTTCAGCGCCGCGTCATCGTAAAGATACTGCACGCTGCTGCCCTTTTGCAGCTTATAAAGCGGCGGCTGACCCATGTACACATGCCCTTCGGTAATAAGCTCCTTCATATATCGGTAGAAGAACGTGAGCAATATAGCCCTTATGTGCGCGCCGTCCTGGTCGGCATCTGAAAGAATTATTATCTTATCGTATTTAAGGCCGGATATGTCAAAATCCTCGCCTATGCCCGTGCCTATGGCTGTTATTATGGAGCGGAACTCCTCGTTTTGCAGCACCTGGTCTATGCGCTTTTTTTCAACGTTCAGCGGCTTGCCCCTAAGCGGCAGTATGGCCTGGAAGCGCCTGTCCCGCCCCTGCTTTGCGCTGCCGCCGGCGCTGTCGCCCTCAACTATGAAAAGCTCGTTTATCTTATAGTCCCTGCCCGTGCAGCTTGAAAGCTTGCCCACAAGCGGGGCATTATCCAGCTTGTTCTTTTCCCGCGCCATGGATTTTGCCTTGCGGGCGGATTCGCGCACCTTTGCCGCCTTAACCGCCTTATCGGCCATTACAGAGGCGGTTTCGCTGTTTTTCAAATCCTCAAGATACGGCGTCAGGAATTCGTTCATAACGTATTCAACCGCGCCCTTAGCCTCCGTATTGCCAAGGCGCGTTTTGGTCTGCCCCTCAAACTGCACGGAATGCATCTTCAGCGCCAGCACGACCGTAAGCCCTTCGCGGAAATCCTCGCCGCTCAGCGATGCGTCCTTATCCTTCAAAACGCCCGTTTTGCGGCAGTAATCGTTCATTATCTTCGTCAGCGCGCTCTTAAAGCCCGTTTCGTGCGTGCCGCCCTCCGTGGTTGGGATGTTGTTCACATACGAAAACATGCTTTCCGTGTAGCCGTCGTTATGCTGCATGGCAAGCTCCACAACTATTCCGTCCTTTGCGCCGCTTATGTGTATCGGCTCGGGGTAAACAGGGGTCTTATCCGCATTCAGATACTTCACAAAGTCCGATAGCCCGCCTTCAAAGCAGTATTCCCGCTCCTTCTTATCCCCGCGCGTGCGCTCATCCGTAAGGTTAAAGCGAACCCCGCGGTTAAGGTAGGCAAGCTCCCTCATCCGCTTGGATATTATTTCAAAGTTCATGTCCAGCGTTTCAAAAACGCGCCTATCCGGAAGAAACGTGACCCTTGTGCCGCGCTTCCTTGTGCGTCCGGTTTCCGTAAGCGGGCCTTCCGGTACACCGGAATGGGTAACGCCGTCCGCATCAACATAGCTATGGAACCGCTGAACATAGCTTTTACCCTCGGTAGCCACTTCTACAATAACATACTCGCTAAGCGCGTTAACAACGCTTGCGCCCACGCCGTGCAGCCCGCCGGAAAAGCCGTATGCATCGTTATCGAACTTGCCGCCCGCGTGAAGCTGGGTATACACCACCTCCACGCCGCTTACGCCAAGCTTTTCATGTATGCCAACGGGTATGCCGCGGCCGTTATCCTCAACGGTTACGGAGCTATCCTTATTAAGCGTAACGCTTACCGTGTCCGCAAAGCCGTTTGCGGCCTCGTCCACGGCATTATCCACAATTTCCCACAGCATGTGGTGCAGCCCGCGCGCGCCGGTGGAGCCGATATACATGCCCGGGCGCA
>CABSAH010000216.1 GCA_902475645.1 uncultured Christensenellaceae bacterium
CGCGGTATACAATTACCGACCTTACGGAGCAGCTCAGGGTAAAGGATGTTTTTACTTTAAGCGATGTTGAATACGCAATACTTGAAACCAACGGGGAGCTTTCCGTTTTGCTTAAAGGGCCGATGCAGCAGCCTACATATGAGGATTTTGCAATGCCGTCCCCCGATGCGGCGCCCGCGCTGATGCTTATTCAGGACGGGGCGGTGCATCCCGAAACGCTTGCGCGCGTTGGGCGGGATGAAGCATGGCTTAAAAAACAGCTCGCCAAGGCTGGCTGCGGCGATGTGAAGGACGTGTTTTTCGCCTTCCTTGCATCGAACGGCATGCTGCACTTTCAGTTCCGATCCGAGGCGGGCGGCAGGCATTATTTTATTGACACAAACGGCAGGGAGGGAAGCAGATGAGATATAAAATATTCACATGGGCGGATATAACGGCCTGCATAATAGTGATAGCCATGCTGCTTTTTGTGTTTATTTATCCGTATCACCTTAGCAAGGATTATTATGAATCGTTTTCCGATAGTCAGCAGCGCGTGCTTGAATATACAAAGGATGAAAACTGGAGCGAGGCGCAGAGACTCATGGGCAAAATTGAGACAGATTTTTACGCTAAGCGCGACGCAATGCGCTTTTTCTATGACCATGAGGATATAGATGAGCTGGAGGGCTATATACTTTCGGCGCAGGAGCTTATACTGCGCGAGGAAGGCGAACAATCCGCATCGGAGCTGCTGCATGCGCTTATAGTGGCGGACTTCCTTAGGGGAATACAGACATTCGATATGCCGAATCTGTTTTGACGGATTGGATACAGCATATTCCCATAGCTTTGCATATGGCTGAAGAAGCGATTTTATATACACGGCGCCGTTCGCTTTATCTATGCGGAATATCGTTTGAGCTTTTGCACATTTTTTTGATATTCCGCTTGCGCTTTTAAAATTGCGTATAGGAATATTGCCGTATGAATCAAGGCTTTGCTTATCATGCTCCTGCCGTTTCAAGCTTCTTTGCTTTCTTTTCGGTATACACAAAGTAAATAAGACAAAGGGCAATTTGAACAAGAGTGGAGGCGGGCGTGGCAAGGCCGATATAGAATAGCGATATGCCCGGTATACGGCTCATGAGATACGAAAACGGTATGCGCACAAGGAACGCGCCCACTATGCCCTGCACCATTGTGAACGTGGTGCGGCCGCAGCCGCTGTAGTATCCGCAGAAGCAGAACAGGAACGCCGTAAGTATGCAGTCTATACTGTATGCCTTAAGATAGTCGCTCGCCATGCGGATAACATCGGGGTCGTTTGAGAATATGCCAGCCAAAGCTTCGCCATGGAAAAACGAAAGGTAGCCCATAACGGCGCCCGCGGCAAGGCTTGTAATTATGCCGTATTTAAGCGCAAGCTTAGCCCTGTCGCGCCGTTTTGCACCTATGTTCTGCGCCACAAACGCGGATAGGGACTGCATGTATGCCGAAGCCACCAGCATAAGGAAAACGCATATTTTTTCCGCAACGCCAACGCCTGCACTTTGCGTAAGGCCGAGGGAATTGACTATTGCGAATATAACAAGGAAGGAAAGGCTTACAAGCAGCTCCTGCAACGCTACGGGAGCGCCGAATTTGAACAGCTGAAGCGCTATATCCTTTTCTATGCGAATATCTGCGCGCGAAAACGCGAACGGTATAGCCCTGCGCGATATTATTATAAGCGAAAGCACAACGCTTACCGCCTGCGCAAGCACGGTTGCATACGCCGCGCCGTCGGCTCCCATTTTGAATACCGCCACAAGGAGCAGGTCGCAAAATATATTAACAACGCACGCTATCGCAACGGTTATCAGCGGCATTTTTGAATCTCCCATGCCGCGGAATATGCTGCCGAGAAGATTAAAGGCTATTATAAATACCGTACCGGCTGAGCATATGCGCACATATGAAACCGTTTGGTCAAACGCTTCCTCGGGCGCCTGCATAAGGGCGGATATCTCCGGGGTGAATATAACAAATACTATCGTGCATACCGCTGCAATTATTGCAAAAAGCGCAATGCCCGTGCCTATCACCTTGCCGCCGAGCTCGCTTTTGCCTTCGCCTATTTTTTGACCGAGCAATATGGTTATGCCTATCGAAAAGCTTGTAAGCACAAACGTTAGGCTCTGCATTATTTGGCTGCCTGTGGCAACGCCGGAAACATCGGCAGTTGTTGCGAATTTGCCAACAACCAGCAAATCCACCGCGCCGTACATGGCCTGTAAAAACAGCGCCAGAAATACGGGGTATGCAAATTTGAGCAGCGGGCCTAATATTTTGCCCTTTGTAAAGTCGTGCAGCGGTTCCATTTATCTATCCTTATTTGTTCAGCAGCCGCGCTATCATTGTGCGCTTCACCTTCATTGCTCCCTTGGGGCAGAATTCCTGGCAGCAGAAGCAGCGTATGCACTTTTTGCGGTCTATGCAGGGCAGCTTGTTTTTCATTACTATGGCTTTGGCGGGGCAAAGGTTTGCGCATAGGCCGCAGCCGATGCATTCGCTTTTAATAGCGTCGGGCTTGGATGCCATAACCATTTTCATAAATGCCCGCGTAACGCCGCGCGTGTTTCTTACCGAGGTTATATCGTGCCGCGGCGTAAGCTCGCAGTCCTTTATTATAAATCGGTCGGCATCGCCGTAAAGCGATACCTT
>CABSAH010000217.1 GCA_902475645.1 uncultured Christensenellaceae bacterium
TGGAGGCAATAGGCCGCATAGGCGGGCCGCGCTGCTGCAAGCGGGACAGCTTTACCGCCGTTAAGGAAGCGGCAAGGCTGATTGAAGCCGAGCTTGGCATTGCGCTTGATATGCCGCCGCACATAAAATGCTCATTCTCCGCCCAAAACAAGCAATGCTTAGGCAATGGCTGCCCGTATTTTAAGTGAAATGCCAAATAAATTGATTGACAGCTTTATGCGCATGGGCATATAATAATACCAACAGCACCCCCCCGCACCTATAATGCAGCAATGCATCATGTGACCCAGTGGGGGACATTTTTATTTTCCCCCCGCCGCCGTTCTGAAGGATTGCGGGGTCATAAGCTTATGCTTAACAAAGTTGCGGGTCAGGGTTTTGGCGTTGTGGTAGCCCACCTCAAGGGCGATGTCCATAACGCTTGCATCGGTTGATACAAGCAGCTCGCAGGCGCGGTTCACGCGCACGGAGTTGAGATATTCTCCAAAGTTCTTTTCAAGCTGATACATAAGCACGCGGTTAAGCTCCTGCACGCTCATGCCGAAGCGGGAGGCCGTGTTCTGCGCGGTAAGCTCCTCGTCGTAATAACGGTAAATGTAGCGCACTATTTCGTATGCCTTGCGGCTGTCGTCCACCTTGCATATTTCGCCCACGCGGGCGTATGTTTTGCGGTATTCGTTTATCTTCATGCCCACGCGGGCGGAGAATACCTTTGATATGTGCGATGAATCCACATAGCCCAGAACCTCCGCAAGCTCCTCCACCGTAAAATCGGTATACAGCAGATAGTTCGCCGTTTTGCCTATGCGCATTTCGTTCCTTAAATCAACAAAGCTCAGCCCCGTTATGCCCGTTATGTATGCGCTTATGCTGCTTTCGCTCATGTAAAACACGCGGGAAAGCATGGATAGCGTAAGCTTTTTGTTGCAGTGGGCGTACATATAGCGCAGTATCTCGCTCCTGTCCGGCACGTCGTTCTGCTCCATATAAGCCGCCGCCCCGCTGTATGCGCAGCACCGCTCGAACATAACTATAAGCTCCACTAACTTATTCATAACATATATGCTGCCAAGCGGCTTTGCGGGGCTTTCAAGCGTGGATTCCATGCCAAGCTCATCCCTCAGCGCAAGGAAAAGCCTGTCTATCTGCGCGCCCATGCGCTTATCGGGCGTTATTACGGGGGAAGCGTCAACATCGCGCATCCACATTGCCGGCAGGCCGCCCGCATCGTAAAACGCCTTCATAACGCGGTTTAGCGTATCCAGATGATATACCAAAAGATAGTATTGCAGCGGCTCCTCCACCGCCGTTACGGTGGTTATCTGCCACGGCAGCACCGCAACAAGCGACCCCGGCTCCAGCCTATACGGGCGGGACTGTATGCTCATTTCGCCCCGCCCCTTGCGTATCAGCAAAAAGCGCGCCTCCTGATGGATAAGCGGGCGCGTGGGGGCTTCTATAACCTCCTGATCGAAGCTGGCAAGCTTGCTTTGGTCAAGCCGTGACCGCGCCATGGACTGCATCTGTATAATATCCGGCATATGTCCTCCTTTGCGCCGCGCGCTGAATAGGGCTGATATAATAATAGCCCGTCCGCCTTGCTTTTTCAATACGCAAGGGACAAATTAAGCAAAAAATATTGTATATATTCCGTACATGCCGATGTCCGTTTGCCGCCAAATGCCCACCCCTGCTGTCCGCGGTGCGCGGAAAAGCGTGCTTATGCGGTGAACGGCGCCTGACCGAGCGGGCAAAAGGCGGCGGTTTATTACCGAAAAAGGGCAAATGCGCGTCCCGTGCGGGGAGCGGGGGCATTGTATAATAAATCAGGTACCAATGGAAATCATTGAACTTAGCAACACTTAAAAACTGAATTACGGAGGATGAAGAACTATGGACAATATCAGGGTTGCCATTTGGGGCTTCGGCGCAATGGGCAGCGGAATAGCAAAGGTTTTGCTGGGCAAAAAGGGCGTTGAAATAACCGGAGTGTGCGATATCCACCCCGCGCGCGTGGGCAGGAGCATATTCGAGCTGCTTGGCATTGAGCGCGGCGAACGCAGGGACGTTACGGTTTGCGACGATATAAACAGGGTTGCTGCATGCGGCGCGGCGGATATATGCGTTATAGCCACGGATTCCTTCACCAAAAAGGTATTCCCCAAAATAAAGCTTGTGGTCGAAAACGGCATAAACGTTATATGCACGGCGGAGGAGATGAGCTATCCCAAGGCCAATCAGCCCGAGCTTGCGGAGGAAATGGACAGGCTTGCAAGGGCCAACGGCGTATCCATACTCGGCACGGGCATAAACCCCGGCCTTATGATGGACCTGCTGGCGGTTTGCCTTTCCGGCTGCATGACGGACGTTGAAAGCGTTCAGTGCCGCCGCGTGAACAGCCTTTCCCCCTTCGGCCCGGCGGTAATGGAGGAGCAGGGCGTGGGCCTTAGCATAAAGGCGTTTGAGCAGGGCGTTGAGGACGGCAGCCTTGCAGGGCACGTCGGCTTTGCGGAATCCGTCGGCATGATAGCCGAAGCGCTTGGCTGGAAGGTGGATAAGTTTGAGCAGCAGATGAAGCCCATAGTAACAACGGTTGACCGCAAATCCCCCTATGGCTTTGCAAAGGCGGGCGACGTTGCGGGCGTTAACATGACCGGACAGGGCTACGTTAACGGCGAACTGAA
>CABSAH010000218.1 GCA_902475645.1 uncultured Christensenellaceae bacterium
GATACCTGATAGCAGCCGCCCGCTTCGTAATACTGAACCGTGCCCACTATCCGCGCCCTGTTGCCAACGGAAAGTATATCCAGCCCCGCGCCGGATAAGCCGTAGCCGTAATAGGCGCTTATGCCGTAATACCTATCGGTTTCGGCATCGTAATCCTCAATAAACACGCCGTTTCCGCTGTTTATGGTTATAACGCCTTCAAACGCAACCTTTTTGCCGTTATAGCCTTCTATGCCGCACCTAAGCTCCTTTAACGTAAGCTCCACGGCGTCCCCGTAATAGAAATCGGGGTCCTTTTGCCCTGAATATATATTCAGCTTGTTCGCCTTGGCCTGATTTATTGCGGCAGTGCAGGCGGAGCCATAGCGGTTGTTTGCGGAGGAATAGGCGTTGGCAAGCCCGTTTTGCAGCAGCTCTATGTTCAAATTGCGGTATTCGCCCGTTTTTTCGGCCTTGTACCATATCCAAACAAGGTATCTGCCGCCGGTTGAATCAAAGTTCCAGCTTCCCTTGTCCGATTCTATCATTATCGAATAAGCGGAGGAAAGCCTTTCCCTTGTAAAATCCGCCGCGGCCTTGCCGTATTCCTCAATTTTGCCCGTGGATTCGGGGGTATCTATGCCTATGAAGCGGGCCTTCAGCACGCCGGAGGGCATTATGCTTTCCGGCACGAAGAAATGCACGGTGTCGCCATCCACAAACGACTTTACCGTGACCTCCTGCTTGGCTGTATCCGCGCCCGAGGGCTTGACGGATACGGCATAGTCAATGCTTTCGCCTGCCGCGGCAGCGGGCGTGGGCGCAGCGCTTGCGGGGGCGGTGCATACAGCAGCCGTGGGTGCGTATGCGGGCAGGCCGTCCCCGTCGCTTTGCGGCGTGCAGCCGAATATGCATAGCGATAGCATTATAAGCGCCGATGCCGTGGCAAGCTTTTTCATAACGTTACTTCCTTAAAAACCGGGCTTATATCAGCCGTTGTATTCGCATTCGTCCACGGCTTCGGCAAAGGCGGCCTCTATCATGGCGTCCGCGTTGCCGCCGTCATCCGCGGTAAGGCACTTGGTAAGCAGCGTGCCAACCTGGTCGCGCGCGGTGGAGGAGCCGTTGAACGCGGGGGAGGTGTAATAATACTCCTCCTGCTCAAGGCAAACCTTGGCGCTGAGGGCGGAAATGAACTTGCCGCCGTCCGCCTGCGCAATGAAGGAAGCGTAAACCTCGTTATCGGCAACGCTCTTTAGCACGGGAACATAGCCGGACGCCATGGAGAATTCGGCCTGGAAGTCCACGCTTGTGGTCAGGAACTTGACGAACAGCCAGCTTGCAACAACCTCCTGCTCGTTTGCCTTTTTGAATATGCATACGCTGGGGCCCTGGGATATTACCTTATTGTTGCCGTTGCCAAGCTGCGGAATGGTGCTTATGCCAACCTCAAAGGGATATTCGCCGTTTGCATCGGCCGCGGGGCGCTGATGGGTCGCGCCTGCGGAGGAGCCTATGGACATATAGCTCTTAACCTCATCGGTGGAGGTGAACAGGCCCGAGGTATATGCGCCGTAAAGCTTCTGGGTGGTCAAATAGCCCTTGCGGTACCATTCGCGGAACATCTTTACAAAGCCGCGGTTGGTTTCGTTATTGAACAGGTAATGCTCGCCGGTTGCGCTGGTATAATCGGAGCCGTACTGTTCGCACATGGTTATGAACCAGTTGCTTTCGCTGTCGTACCCAAGGGGTATGGAGTTGGGGTCGATTTCCTTTATCCTTGCGCAGGTGGCTTCCATTTCGTCCCATGTGGTGGGAACGGTAATGCCGTTTGCGTCAAAGAAGGTTTTGTTGTAATAAAGCACCTCTGTGGATTTGGAGAACGGCATGGTGTACATCAGCCCGTCGCCGAACTGCATACCCTCGGCATAGTAGCCGGGTATAAAGTCCGCCCTCTGCTCCTCGCTAAGGCCAAGCATTTCGGTGCTGCCGTCCGCGCGGGCAACCTCTACCTGGCTGTTGATAAGGCCGTCAAGCGTGGCGACGGCGCCCGCCAGATTGTAAAGCGCAACATGGTCGGGATAGCAATAGGCTATGTTGGGCTGATTGCCCACGGTGATTTCGGTGCTTATCTGGTCGCGCACGTCATCGTAGCTGCCAACCTTTTCGCTGGCAATGTGGATATTGGGATAGAGCTTGTTGAACTCCGCTATATAAAGATCCAGCACGTCGCTCAGGTTTGTGCCCATTGTGTGATAGAAGGTCAAATTGACCTCGCTTCCGTCGTAGCCGGCCTCAGGAACGGTGAAGTTGCCCACGGCCGCGGCGGGCTCGTTGGTCTGCTCCTTGTTGTCCGCAGTAGGCTCGCCGCCCGCGTTATCGGTTGCGGGGGGCTGCTGATTGTCGGTATCAACGGGGGTATTGGTGGTGGTGCAGGCGGAAAGCAGCATTGCGCCGCAAACCATAAGCACCGCCAACACGGTTGCCAGGATACGTTTTGTCATTTTGTTTTCTTTGCCTTTCTTTATAAATATATTTTTTAACCCTTTATGCCGCTTCGGCTTACGCCCTTCATAATATACTTCCTAAGGAATATGAACACCAGAAACAGCGGCGCGGAGACCAGCGCAACGGCCGCCATCTGCACGGGGTAGTTAACGTCCCCCGTGGTATCGGTGAATGCATTCC
>CABSAH010000219.1 GCA_902475645.1 uncultured Christensenellaceae bacterium
CAAAAGCTGTCCCCGTTTACGGGGAAAGTGGACACGAGCAAAGCGAGTGGCCGAAAGGGGTGCGGCTCGGTGGAGCCTTTTGGTTTGTGCAAACACCGTCCCCCAAAAAGCCTCCCTGTCTCAGATGTGGCTGTTGCTCCGCAAAAGCCGGAGGGAGTAAAACGAGACCTGCGGCTCTTTGTTCTGCTCACTCGGACGCGGTTTGCCGAACCTCCCTTAAAATTTGAATTATTGTCACATATTAGCCCTGCTGTGGGGCTTTTTTTTGCGCGCAAATGTGGTATGCTAAGAACCGCATAACGGCAACGGCGGACGGTTGCCCTACGAAAGGTCTTTTGCTAACGATGAGAGAACGTTTTATGCGCTTCATGGCGGGAAGATACGGCGCGGATCAGCTTTCCCGCTTCCTCAATCTGGCGGCGCTGATATTGATAATTATTTCCACAATATTGGGGCTGTGCGGGCTGAAAACAGCTTATTATATAGCGTGGGTAACGGCGATGGCGCTTATCGGCGTTGTTATGTGGCGCATGTTTTCAAGGAACACGTCCAAGCGGTATCGGGAAAACGTAAAATATCTAAATATTAAAAGCCGCGTTACGGGCTTTTTCCGTCGCAAAGCTGCCCGCATAAAGCAGCGCAGGACGCACCGCTTCTTCAAATGCCCCCAATGCGGTCAGGTGGTTCGCACGCCCAAGGGCAAGGGCAAAATACGCATAACCTGCCCCAAGTGCCGCGAAACCTTCGTAAGAAAAAGCTGATGTTCGGTTACGTTATGGCCGATGCGGACAGGCTGACGGACGGCGACGCGGCGCGTTACCGCGCGGCATACTGCGGCGTGTGCCACGGCTTGAATGAGCGTTTTTCCGTGGGCAGGCTGCTTTTGAGCTTCGATATGGCGTTTTTATGCATAATGCTTGATTCGGCATACGAGCCGCGCATCGACGAAAAGGAGCTTAGGTGCATGATGCACCCCATAAAGCCGCGGCTGTGCCACACGAGCGAAAACACGGCCTATGCCGCGGATATGACCATTCTTCTTGCATATCATAAGGCGATAGACGACATAAACGACGAGCGCAGCGCGCGTGCGCACATGCTGAAGGCTATGCTTGAGCGTCCATACGCCGCCGCCTGCGAAAGGCATCCGCATAAGGCGGACATAATCGAAGCGCGGCTCAACGAATTATACGCCATAGAGCGGCGCAGCCGCCCGGGCGAGGATACGGATGCGGCGTCGGGCTGCTTCGGCGCGCTGCTGGGCGAAATATTCAACGAGGGCGACTTCGGCGAAAGGCTTAGAAGCTTTGGCGAAAGCCTTGGCCGCTTCATATACATAATGGACGCATGGGAGGACGCGGCGGCGGACCGGAAGCACGGCCGCTATAATCCGCTGCCCGTGACGGATACATTCGATGCGGACGCGGGCGCGCTGCTAAACGCGCTCATGGTGCGCTGCACGGACGAATTTGAAAGGCTGCCGCTTGAAAAGGATATGAGCCTTATGCGGAACATACTCTACGGCGGCATATGGACGCGGTATAATTTGAAAACGCAGCCGCGCGCGGGAAAGGAACGCCGCAAATGACTGACCCATACAAAGTATTGGGCGTACCCACAACCGCCACCGATGACGAGGTGAAGGCGGCGTACCGAAGGCTTGCCAAAAAGTATCATCCCGACGCTAACCCGGGCGACAGGGTGGCCGAGCAGCGCATGAAGGAGATAAACGCCGCGTATGACCAAATAATGAACAAAACCGCCTATGGCTCCGATTCGGGCTACGGCGGCTACTCGGGCGGCGGCTATGCCGGCTACGACCCCTTCGGCCGCAATTACGGCGGCTATTCCGACGGCGGCGCGGAGGGCGATCCCAAGCTGCGGGCGGCATATAACTACATCGCGTTCGGCCGTTACCGCGAGGCGCTGAACGTGCTAAACAGCATTACCGACCGCGACGCAAAATGGTATTATTACAGCGCGCTTGCCAATTCTGGCTTGGGCAACACGGCGGCCGCCCTTGAACACGCGCGCACGGCGGCACGCATGGAGCCGAACAACGCGCAATACGCGGAGCTGCTTGAATATATGCAGACGGGCGGCGCGTACTACTCCCCCTTCGGCGGCTACGGCGGCGGGCGGGTATACAACTGCTCCGGCGGCTCAAGCCGGCTGTGCCTCGGCGCCCTCGCCGCGCAGATGGCGTGCATGTATATGCGGTTCTGTTGCAGGTAGGGGGAATTTCACTCCCTCAGTCAAGCCTTCGATTTGCCACACTTTAACCCATCAGCTAAACGGACTCCCTCAGTCAAACCTTTGGTTTGCCACACTTTAACCCCTCAGCTATGCAAACTCCCTCAGAAAATTCGCTTGCGGCGAATTTCCAGCTCCCTCAGTGAGGGAGCCTTTTGGTGTTGTGCAAGCACCGCCCAAAAGCTGTCCCCGCAAGATGTTCCCCCTCAGTCACGGCTTGCGCCGTGCCAGCTCCCCCGCAAGCGGTGGAGCCTTTTTGTGCAACCGCCGCCCAAAAGCTTTCCCCGCGTGCGGGGAAAGTGGCACGGCGTAAGCCGTGACGAAAGGGGTGCGGCTTAAAGGTGGCTTTTGCGGTTTTTTCTGTTCCCCCTCAGCCAATCCGCCTGACGGCGTATTGCCAGCT
>CABSAH010000220.1 GCA_902475645.1 uncultured Christensenellaceae bacterium
CACCGCTTGCGGGGGAGCTGGCAATACGCCGTCAGGCGGATTGGCTGAGGGGGAATAACTCGCGGGGACAGCTTTTGGATGGCGGTTGCACAAAACCAAAAGGCTCCCCGGACGGGGAGCTGTCGCCGCAAGGCGACTGAGGGGTTGAAGCGTAGCAAACCGAAGGTTTGACTGAGGGAGTCCTTTCGACTGAGGGGTTGCCCAAAATTTGCCCGCCCTTACCCCTCCGCAAGCCGTTTTACGGCGGCAAGCGCCGTGTCCACGTCCGCCTCCGTATTGGCGAAGCCGAGCGAGAAGCGCACCGTGCCGCGCGGGAAGGTGGAAAGCGTCTTGTGCGCGCTTGGGGCGCAGTGCAGGCCGCAGCGGGTGAGTATGCCGTATTCGGTTTCAAGGCGGAAGGCAATTTCTGCATTGTCCTGACCCGTGAAGTCAAGCGATATCACGCCCACGCGCCTTTCAAGCTGCCGCGTGCCGCAAAGCCTTACGTTGGCTATGCCGTCAAGCCCGTCTATGAAGCGTTTAGTAAGGGCAAGCTCATGCGCGCGGAGCGCGTCCACGCCGCGGCCTTCAACGAAGCCGAGCGAGTATTCAAGCCCGTATATGCCCGCCATGTTCGGCGTGCCGGATTCAAACCTGTCCGGCAGATAATCGGGAAGCGTTTCCTTGTCCGATGCGCTGCCCGTGCCGCCCGCGATGAGCGGATCGAGCATATGCGCAAGGCCGTCGCTCAAAAGCAGAAGCCCTATTCCCGTCGGGCCGAGCAGTCCCTTGTGCCCCGGCACGGCAAGCGCGCTTAAATTGAACGCATCGAAGTCAACGGGGTAATGTCCGGCGGTCTGCGCCGCGTCGAGCGCAAAGGGTATGCCGCGGCGTTTGCATATTTCGCCCACGGCTCTCGCGTCCTGAACCGTGCCGCACACGTTTGACCCGTGCGCAATTATTACAAGGCGGGTGTTGGGGCGTATCAGCGGCTCAAGCGCGGCGGTAATAAGGCAACCCTCGCCGTCGCACGGTATCCTGTCGAACTCAACGCCCTCAAGCTGCATAAGCGGGCGCATGACCGCGTTGTGCTCCATGCTTGATACTATGCAATGGTCGCCGCTTTTAAGCAGTCCTTTTATAATGAAGTTAAGCCCCGCCGTTGCGCCGGGGGTTATTATAACGTGCGTGGCCTTTTCGCCAAAGTTGAAAAGCCGCTTGGCCCTTTCCCTGAGGCTTAACGCCACCATGCCCGCATCGGCGGCGGAGGCGTAAACGGAGCGGTTGATGGTTGCGCCAATATTGTCCATGTAATCCTTCATGCGCCCGCTCATGCCGTCGGGCTTGGGGAAGGACGTTGCGGCATTGTCAAGATAAACGGTATGCATCGGCAAAACCTCCTTATATGCTTAAAGCATAGCACATGCCGGTAAAAATGTCACATTGATAAATGCGGTGATTATCGCCAAAATGCCGAAATATGCGATACATGCCGTTAAAAATAAAAAAACGCTGTGAAGGAGAAACGAAAAATGCTTGAAATAAGCCTTAGACAGCTTGAAACGTTTGTTGTAACGGCGGAATGTGCAAGCTTTACAAGGGCGGCAGATAAGCTGCACCTTACGCAATCCACCGTCAGCACGCATATACAAAGCCTTGAAAAGGAGCTTGATACGCAGCTTATACTTCGCGGCGCGCGCAGGAAGCTGGAGCTTACCGAAGCCGGAAAGCGGGTATACGCCGCCGCAAACGAGATAATAAACCGCTGCGAGGCGCTTGAATGTATGCGCGACAGCAGCAGCGCGGCAACGCTGAGCATAGCCACCTCCACAGTGCCCGCGCAGCAGCTTCTTCCCAAGCTTATGTCCGGCTTCCTCAAAAGGAACAGCGCCGCCCGCTTTGACCTTAGGCGCGGGGACAGCGACGCCGTGCGCACAATGATAGAAAAGGGCGAGGCGCGAATCGGCCTCATGGGTGCGCAGCCCGACCCGCGGCGCTTCATAAGCTTCCCCATAGCGCAGGATGCGCTGGTTATGATAAGCGAAAATTCGCCCCGCTTCCGCGCGCTCAAGCAGCAGGGCACAACGGGGCTTGAGCTGATAAACGAGCCTATGATAGCGCGGGAGGAAAGCAGCGGCACTCAGCAGGCCGCCGACGCCTACCTTGCCGCATGCGGCGTGGACACCTCCGCGCTAAGAATAATTGCCCGCATGGACAGCCCCGAGGCCATAAAGGCGGGCGTTGCGCAGGGCATGGGCGTAAGCGTAATGTCCTACCTTGCGGCGCAGGAGGAGGTGGTTTCCGGCAAGGTGCTATCCTTTGACCTTGACAGGGAACGAGCCTACCGCACCATATACATAGCCTGGCGCAAGGACACCGCCCTCACCGCCATAGAGCAGAAATTCGCCAACTACGTTCGCATGGAAGCGCCCAAAATAGCGCAGTAGGGGACGGCGCATTTGAACTCCCTCCGTCTGCTCGCATTGCTCGCATCCCACATCTAAACCCTTCCCCGCTTGACTCCCTCCGTCTGCTCGTTGCACTCGCATCCACCTCCCCTTTCGGAACCGCTGAATAAATAGGCAAAAAGAGATATAATATGGGGGAAAGAGGTGGAAGATAAGAATGGACATGCAGCAGAGCTTT
>CABSAH010000221.1 GCA_902475645.1 uncultured Christensenellaceae bacterium
ATGGGTCTTACTCCCCTTGAAGGCGTGCCCATGGGCACCCGCTGCGGCGATATGGACCCCGCAATAGTAACCTACCTGATGGAGAGGCTGAATCTTGACAAGAAGGGCATAGACAATTACCTGAACAAGGAGAGCGGCGTATTCGGCATTTCCGGCGTATCCAGCGACTTCCGCGATTTGGAAGAAGCCGCCAACAAGGGCAACGAGCGCGCACAGCTTGCGCTTGATACCTTCTGCTACAAGGTAAAGAAGTACATCGGCGCATACGCTGCCGCCCTTGGCGGAGTGGATGCGATAGTATTCACCGCCGGCGTTGGCGAGAATGACCGCGGCGTGCGCGAAAAGGTTCTTAAGGGCCTTGAATATCTGGGCGTTGACGTTGATTTCGACTTCAACAATTCCTGCCCCCGCGGCGAGGAAGTGGAGTTATCCAAGCCCGCAAGCCGCGTGAAGGTTTTTGTCATTCCGACGGACGAAGAGATGATGATTGCCCGCGATACCGCCGCCCTTACCGCCAAATAAGCAAAATACCCGCAAAAAACGGCGTTTTGGATACAAGATATTGTTGACAAACGATATCGCAACGGATAAAATAGACGAGGTTGACTTTTTATGAAGTTGAACGTGGCAACGGAGCTTAAGCTTCCCGGGCGCGAAGGACACACCGTCCTTTGCGAAAGGATAGAGGATATAGAATATCCCGGCCGATGGATTCGCTTTGCGGATGACGTAACGGTTGAGATAAGCTATGTTTTTGATGGGAGCGGCTTTGAAACCTCAGGCAGCGTAAAAACGGCGCTAAAGGGCGAATGTGCCCGCTGCGCGAAGGAGCTTACGGTCCCGTTTGCGCAGGAGTTTGAGGAGCGGTTTGAAAAAAACGCGCCGGATGACGGCGAAGCCTATACGTTCAGCGGAGAAGAGCTTGACCTGAGCGACCTTGTACGCGACACTATATTGCTTAACATGGAAAACTACGTTCTGTGCAGCGATGATTGCCGCGGACTGTGCCCGGTATGCGGGTGCGATTTGAATACAGTACAGTGTTCCTGCGAGCAGGAAGCGGAGGACGATAACCCATTCGCAAAGCTCAAGGCGCTGTTTAACGAGGATAAGGAGGTGTGACAAATGGCGGTCCCCAAGAGAAAAACATCCAAGGCGAGGCGTGATTCACGCAGGAGCAGCAACTGGAAGCTTTCCATCCCCGGCATCGTGGCTTGCCCGCAGTGCCATGAGCCCAAGCTGGCCCACAGGGTTTGCAAGAATTGCGGTTATTACGACGGCAAGCAGGTCGTCAAGGTTGAAGAAGCCAAATAATTCATTTGACCTTTAAGTAAATAGGGGGTGCGTTCTCGTGCCTCCTTTTTGCGTTATTTTGAATTGTATGATAAAATAACATATATTTGATTACGGAAGGATATTTACACCAATATGATACGCATAGCGTTAGACGTTATGGGCGGGGATAATTGCCCCGGCGCGGCGGTTGAAGGCGCCGTAAGGGCGGTTGCGGCCATGCCCGATATTGCCGTTACACTCGTCGGCAAAGAGCAGTCGATTAGGGACGAGCTTACAAGGCTTAATGCAAACGATGAAAGAATAAGCATACTTGATGCGGCGGAGGAGATAGACTGCCACGAGCAGCCCACCGCAGCCATAAGGAAAAAAGAAGCGTCCATGGTAAAGGCGCTTAACCTTGCCGCCAAGGGAGAGGTTGACGCCGTGGTATCCGCCGGCAGCACGGGCGCGCTGCTTGCGGGCGCAACGCTTATAGTCAAGCGCATAAAGGGCGTTAAAAGGCCGGCGCTTTCCCCGCTGCTGCCAACGGTCAAGGGCGGATGGATAATGCTTATTGACTGCGGGGCGAATACGGATTGCAAGCCGCAGTATTTGCAGCAGTTCGGCGTGATGGCAAGCGCGTATATGCAAAGCGTAATGGGCGTTGAAAGTCCGCGCATATCGCTGCTGAACAACGGCGAGGAGGCCGAAAAGGGTTGCGAATTGACAAAGGCCGCGTATAAGCTGCTTGCGGAGGCGCCGATAAACTTTGCGGGGAACTGCGAAGCGCGGGAGGTGCTTTCGGGCGATTTTGACGCGCTTGTTTGCGATGGCTTTGTGGGCAACGTTGTGCTTAAATATACCGAGGGTCTTGCCAATTCAATGATGGCAATGCTTAAAACCGAGCTTATGGCCGACTTTAAGTCAAAGCTCGGCGCCGCGCTTTCAATGAATGCATTCCGCCGCTTCAAAAAGAAGATGGATTATAAGGAGGTTGGCGGCGCGCCGCTTTTGGGCATAAACGGCTGCGTTATAAAGGCGCACGGAAGCTCCGACGCAAAGGCATTCGCTTCGGCCGTGAAGCAGGCGGAGCTGTTCGTTAAGGGCAACGTTAATCCCAAAATAGCCGAGGCTGTGGCATCGCTTCCGGATGAGGAATAAAAGCATATTGCGGCGGTATATAATTTTTGAAGGATTGACATATTATGCCGCTGGGGCTAAACTAAAATAATACATGAGTATGAAAGGGGCGCTTAAAATGGAATTTGAAAATGTACGCAAGAATATAGCAAGGCAGCTTGATATTCCCGAGGAGTCCA
>CABSAH010000222.1 GCA_902475645.1 uncultured Christensenellaceae bacterium
ATAGTGCCGTCGTCATGCTGTCCGGCTCCGGCCAAACGGAAATATTTTTGCTTATGTTCGCCGGTGTCACCTGCACGGGCGTTCTTTCAAGCGTGCTTGCCGCAATGTAGCCCGATACGCCGCCGCAGCTCACATGCGCCCATTTGCCGCCTATATCGCTTACGAACACGGTTTCGCCCGCCTTTATGGTAGCTATGACCGCCGAAGCGGCGCTCTTTTGGCTGAACACACGCGCATCGCTGCCCAGCACCCGCGCATCATGCCTTACCGACGGCTTTGCCTGTATCGCGGGGCGGGATATATCCGAAGCAAGGGAATCTATGGAGCTGTTTGGGAAGTAGAATGCAAGTATCTCTTCAACACTCTTCCCTTTAGCCGCACGATAGTTAGCCCCGTATTGGCTCAATCCCACGCCGCCGCCGTAGCGGGCATGGCGTATCGTATAGCTCGTTACGGTATTGCCCGTATAGTTCTTTATAAGCCAATAGCGCGAACATGAACCCTTGGAGAAGAACCCAAGCGGTCTGCCGTTATTCGGCTTTACGAAGAAATCATTTTCCGTAAGGTTGACGGTGAAGCTGTCAATATAGCCCTCACCCACAGTGTTTATGCCCGTGAACGTTATATCCACGGAGCAGAAATGATTGCACACCTGTCCCGGTGTTTTATCGCGGTAATGATGGCGGCAGGATTTATCATTGCACCGCGTTTCCATGCTTATGCCGCTTACCGTTGCCGCCGTGACCGAACGCCCCGCCGAATTGAGCGCGGGTATCAATGCGTTTGTTATGAGCGACTGCACATATGCTTCGCTTCCCGAAGGGGATGCCGGTATTGTCACTGTTTCAACATATCTGCTGGTGGATGCAAGGTCGTATTTGTCCTCCCTCACGCTTTCCTCCCCGCAAAACTCGTAACCGCTCCATTGGTTGTTGGTAATTTCCGTTTCCCCGCCGTTGGTGCCGCCGAAGTGTACGCGAAGATAATCTCCGTAATAATAAAGCGTCTGCCCCGCTGTGGCCTGCACAGCCGCGCGACAAATATCCGTCATTCCGAAATAGGCTTGGCTTGCGCTCGTATCCCGCATATCGAATACACGCTTTTTGCTGCTGGACTGTATTGCGAACGCGCGTGAAACAATCGCCTGCGCCTGCTGCGCCGCGTCCTTGTATCCGGCGCCAACCTCCGCCGCAACAACGCCTTCAATGTAGTCCTCAATATAAACCTCGTTCACAACGTACAGCCCATTCCAGTAACCGGAGTAATTTCCGGCCTTTGCGAAATAATATATCTCCATATCGCCGCGATAGGTTCTGTCCGTATCTTTATTGCCCATTGATACGCTCTCAACCTTAACGCAGTTGTTCGCATGGCCGCTTTCAAATTCCTTAAAGCTTATCGATGCGCCGCTGTAAAGGAGCGTTCCGAACGCGGAATAAAGGCTTACGGCCGAATTTTCGGCCTTTACGGTATATGCCGCTTCATCCTCCGCTATAAACAATGCGTTGCCCGCCGCGTCATGCACGGCATAGTTGCCGTATATCCTTACGGTTGATTCGGAATGGTTCCTTTGGCTTATAAGCACGCGCACCTTGCGCACGTCCCGAGCATCGGCGGCATAGGTGGATATCCTGCTCTGTTCCTCCAAATACAAATGCCTCAGTTCTTCCGGCACCTCGGATTCATAGTTCTCATCACCCACGCCGTATATCTTTTCGGGCTCTTCATATTCGCCATCGCCCGCAATATCCCCTATGCCCGTGCCGCCCTCGGCTTGGGTGCTTTCGCCGTCGGTATTCGGCTCTATGGTCGTCCAGCCCTCCGCCATGCCCGTGCAGAAGGCGAACAGCATTGTTATGGTAAATACAAGTGCAAGTGCTTTCTTCATTATGCTCTCCTCTTGCCGTTCGGCTTACTCGGCATGCATTTTGCGCGCCATTTCGTATATAAGTATGCCCGCCGCCACCGCCGCGTTGAGCGATTCCGCAAAGCCGTACATGGGCAGGCGGTATTTATGACACATATCCGCAACATTGTCGCTAACGCCGTTGCCCTCGTTGCCTATAACAAGGCACATCCTCTCCGTTGCCGCAGGCAGCGTGCCTTCGCCCTTCAAATGGCCGCACACAAGCGTATAATCCTGCCGCTTCAGCTTTTCAAGCTCCGCCGCCAAATCGCCCTGCCATACGGGCATATGGTATATTGACCCCATCGCCGCGCGCAGCGGCTTTGGCGCATACGGATCGGCACAGCCGCCGCCAAGCAGCAGGCCCGCCGCGCCCATGGCATCCGCCGTTCTGAGTATTGTGCCCAGATTGCCCGGGTCCTGCACGGCGTCCAGCGCAACTATAAGCCCCTCGGGATAATATTCCGGCACAGGCACGGAGGGCGTTTTCACCGTTGCGCAAACCCATTGCGGCGTTTCCGTAAGGGTAAGCGTTTCCATAACGCTGCGCCTTAGCGTATATACCCTTGCGCCCGCCCCTTCAAGCACGGCGGCCATAAGCTCATGCCCCTCTTCAATAAAGGCTTCGTGTATTTCCGCGCCCGATACCACGGCCTCGCGCACAA
>CABSAH010000223.1 GCA_902475645.1 uncultured Christensenellaceae bacterium
AAGGCTCCCTCTTAGAGGGAGCTGGAAATTCGCTGTAAGCGAATTTTCTGAGGGAATAACCCCCATTACGGGGCGTCATCATGCAACCGAGGGAGTCCTTATCTACTCATCCGTTTTTGGCAGATGCCTAAAGAATGAAACGGTCATGGGGATTGCCACGAGGAAGGTGCATATATCCGCCGCGGACTGCGCGCACTGAACGCCCGTAAGCTTTAATATGGGCGGCAGTATGGTTATGAACAAGATGAAGAATATCCCTTGGCGGCAGGCGGAAAGGAAGCTTGCCTGCGCCGCCTTGCCGACGGATTGGAACGTCATGTTGCCAACAACCACAAACGGCACCGTGGGCATGGTGACGCACTGTATTCTTAGCGCAAGCGCGCCTATCTCTATAACCTTCGGGTCGTCGCGCAAAAACAGAGCCACTATATCGGGCGCGAATATGAACGCGGCAACGCTCGCCGCACCCATTATGCAAAGCCCCAATATGAGCGTGAACCTATACGCGGCACGCACGCGGTTGAACTTCCTTGCGCCGTAGTTATAGCCCGCAACGGGCTGATAGCCCTGTCCTATGCCGAGCGCGGCGGAGAATATGAGCATAAACACCCTGCTGACAATGCTCATTGCGGCAACGGCGGCGTCGCCGTATACCATGGCGCTGCGGTTGAGCGCAACGCTTGCAATGCTTGCTAAGCCCTGCCTGAGTAGCGCGGGAAGGCCGGTTTTGAATATATCCGCCAGCATACCGCCCTTTAGCTCTATTTCGCCCATGCGCGGCTGAACAACGGTGAAATCCTTGCGCAGATACGCCGCAAGCAGTATTGCCGCGCTTATGAACTGGCTTATGCCCGTGGCTATTGCCGCGCCCGCCGTGCCAAGGCTGAGCGTATGTATAAACAGCGGGTCAAGGCCAATGTTCAGTATGCCGCCTATGCTTATGCCCGCCATGGCATACTTTATCTTGCCCTCCGCGCGCAGAAGATTGTTCAGCACGAAGGATATTATCATAAACGGCGCTGCTATGAGTATATAATTTGCATATGCCTTTGCGTGCGGCAGCATTGTTTCGGTTGCGCCCAAAAGCCGCATGAACGGATCGAGGAATATAAGCCCAGCGCCCAATATAATAAGCCCGAACAGCACCGCAAGCAAAAGCGCCGTGCTTGCAGTGCGGTTTGCGCGTCCGTAATCCTTTTCGCCGAGGCGGCGGGAAATAAGGCTGCTTGCGCCCTGCCCTATCGTGAAGCCCACGGCCTGAATTATATTCATAAGCGAGAATACAACGCCCACCGCGCCCGATGCGCTGGTGCCGAGCTTGCCCACAAAATAGGTATCGGCGCTGTTGTATATGCCCGTTACAAGCATGCCTATAACCGCCGGTATGCCCATTGAAAGCACCACGCGGCTTATCGGCTCGGAAGTCATGCGCCTGTATTGCCGCTCCTGAATGCTTTCGGCTCCGTTATCCGTGTTTTGTCCGTTTTGCCCCGCTTGGGGCGTTTTCTTTTGCATTGGTCTAAGCCTATCCTTTCAGCAGCGCGCCGAGCTTGCCGTCCGTATCCGCCATAAGGCCGCTCAGCAGCGCTTCAACCTCTTCTTCCGTTTTGGCGTTTGCGCCTATGTATAGCTTAAGCTTGGGCTCCGTGCCGCTTGGACGCACGCATATCCATGCCCCGTTTGCAAGCAGGAAGCGCACGGCGTTCATGCCCGCAACCTCGCTCCTTGCCGCATTGCCCGACGGGAAATCCACGGCATTGCCCGTGCGCATATCCTCAAACCGGCTCACGGCCACGCCCGCAAATTCCCTTGGCACGGCGTTCCTAAGCGCCGCCATTGCATAAGCTATGCGCTCTATGCCCTCCTTGCCGGAAAGGGTATAGCTCTTCACGGCCTCGTCATAGCAGCCGCACAGCGCCTCTATTTCCAGCAGCGCATCGCCAAGCGTTTTGCCCATGCTTGCATAGTATACGCAGGCCTCCGCCGCAAGCATCGCCGCGCACACGGCGTCCTTATCCCGCGCAAAGCCGCCCGCAAGGAAGCCGTAGCTTTCCTCAAAGCCGAATATGAACGTGCCGAAGCCCGCCTCGGTACGGCTCCTTTCTATAAGCTCCGATATGAAGCGGAAGCCCGTTGGCGTGCTTATTAGCCTTACGCCGAAATGCGCGCATATGGCGTCCGCAAGGTGCGTGCTCACTATGCTCTTTACCGCAAAGCCGTCCGCGGGTATTGCGCCGCGCTCCTTCATGGCGCTCAGTATATAGTAAAGCAGCAACGCGCCTATCCTGTTCCCCGTAAGCACGCGGAACCTTCCCGATTTTTCGCGCACGGCAAGCCCCATTCTGTCCGAATCGGGGTCGGTTGCAATTATTGCATCCGCCTGTACCCTGTCCGCAAGCTCCATGGCAAGCGTAAACGCCCTCGGGTCCTCCGGGTTAGGTGCTGAAACGGTGGGGAAATCGCCGTCCGGCTCGCGCTGCTGCTCAACTATGCTCACGTTGGTTATGCCCGCAAGCCTTAATATATGCTGCACGGGCTTATTGCCGCTGCCGTGCAGGGGGGTATATACC
>CABSAH010000224.1 GCA_902475645.1 uncultured Christensenellaceae bacterium
CGCGGCAATGCTTATTACGCGGGTGGTGAGCGCGTCCATGCGTGCCTTTTCAAGCGAGCTTAGGCGCACTATATCCGCGCCGTAGGCCAATTCCCGCTCCGGCGAATAGTTCGGCCCCGCATAGGCAAAGCCCGCGTGGCGCGCGGCCTCGGCAAAATTCAGCATTATGCCCTCGGTCGGGAAATACACCGTAAACGTAACGCGGCGGACGGCGCTTATGCAGTCCCCGTGTTTTTTCATCAGCGCGATATGGTCGCGGTTAAGCTCCGTTTGCAGCTTTGCGGCGTCCGGATACAGCAATGTTTTATACGTCAGCCAGTCCGGTTCGTCCGCAAGGCCGGCGGTGCAGTCCATAAGCGGCGTTTTTTCGGCAATGGCTTCGCCCCGCTCAAATTCGTCGGCGTCGTGGATATAGAAATAATACTGTATCTGCGCGTCTATTTCTATAAACCCGGCATACAGCGCGTTAAGCTTTTTTATCAGCCTATCCTTAACGCCTGCCGCAACGCCGCGCTCTATTGTGCTTAGCGCTTCCCGCTTTTCGCTGCGGCTTTGGCAGCTTACATACATCAATAGCGGGCGCGTCGCCCTGTCGGTATCAATCAGCGCCATGTCCGCGCCGAAGCGCGCCGTCGCCCCGTCCAGCGGCCAATCGTATTCAAACCATTGCGCGGAATTATCCTTCATCGCCTTATTGCAGCACGGCCTTTATCCTGCGCACGCCTGCGCTGGAGGCCTCCTCCTTCTTTATCTTGAACGTGCCAAGCTCCCCTGTATGGCTTGCGTGGGGGCCGCCGCAAATTTCCTTTGAATATTCGCCCATGGTGTAAACCTTTACCTTTTCGCCGTACTTATCGCCGAAAAGACCCACGGCGCCCTGTGCGCGGGCTTCGTCAACGCTCATTTCCTCGCACGTTACGGGTACATCCGCCTGAATAGCCTCGTTCACCAGCTTTTCAACCTCCTTCACCTCTTCGGGGGTCATCTTGCGCTCAAAGCTGAAATCGAACCTAAGCCTTTCCGTGGTTATGTTGCTGCCCTTCTGCGCAACGCCGTCGCCAAGCACCTTCCTCAGCGCCGCCTGGAGCAGATGCGTTGCGGTGTGCAGGCGCGCCGTAACCTCGTTGGCTTCGGCAAGGCCGCCCTTAAACCGCTGCTCCGCGCCCTGCTTGCTCTTGCTCTGATGCTCGCTGAACGCGGCCTCAAAGCCCGCGCGGTCAACGCTAAGCCCGTTTTCGCGCGCCATTTCCTCTGTAAACTCTATCGGGAAGCCAAACGTATCGTAAAGGTGGAACGCGGTCACGCCGTCTATCCTGCCGTCGGCAAAGCTGCCCTTTATGCGCTCAAACTCCTTCATGCCCTTCTTCAGCGTATGCTGGAAGCGGGCCTCCTCCTTGGCAAGCTCGGCGGTTATCTTTTCCCGGTTTTCGCTCAATTCGGGATACACATGGCAATATCTTTCAATAACGGCCTCGGCAACCTTGGAAATGCTGTTTTCCGGTATGTCAAGCTGCATGGCGAAGCGGATGGCGCGGCGGATCAAACGGCGGAGTATATAGCCCTGGTCCACGTTGGACGGGGTAACGCCGCGCGGGTCGCCGAGTATAAACGTTGCGCTCCTTATATGGTCCGCAATTATGCGGAACGCTCTCCTTATATCGTCGCTGTCGTTGTAGCCTTTGCCGCTCAGCTCCGCAATGCGGGCTATTATCGGGGCAAAGCCGTCCGTATCGTATACGCTTTCCGCGCCCTGAAGCGTTGCAATGGTTCTGTCAAGCCCCATGCCCGTATCCACGTTGCGCTTTGCAAGCGGCGTAACCTTGCCGTCCGCATCCTTATGGAACTGCATAAACACGTTGTTCCATATTTCAAGATATTTGCCGCAGTCGCAGGCGGGATTGCACTCCGGGCAGCATTTGGGCTTTCCGGTATCGAAAAAAATCTCCGTATCGGGTCCGCAGGGGCCGGAATTGCCGGGTATCCACCAGTTATGCTTTGCGCCAAGGTAGAATATATGGCTCGGGTCAACGCCCATTTCAACCCAGCGGTCATGCGATTCGGTATCGCGCGGAACGTTTTCGTCGCCCTCAAAGCAGGTGAAATACAGCCTGTCCTTATCTATGCCCAGCCATTCCTCGCTCGTCAGCAGCTCATAGCTCCACGCTATCGATTCATGCTTAAAGTAGTCGCCAAGGCTCCAGTTGCCCAGCATTTCAAAAAACGTGCAGTGGCTCGCGTCCCCCACCTCGTCTATATCGCCCGTGCGCAGGCATTTCTGCACGTCCGTAAGGCGCTTGCCCGCGGGATGCTCCTGCCCCATAAGGTACGGCACAAGGGGATGCATGCCCGCCGTGGTGAACAGAACGGAGGGGTCGTTTTCCGGTATGAGAGAGGCGGAAGGAATCACCTTATGGCCCCTTTCTTCAAAAAACTTCAGGTACAGTGACCTGAGCTGATCGGAAGTGAGATTTTTCATATGTATATCTCCTTAAATGTTTACAGTTTTGAACTAATAATGAATTATATCCCACACACAGCCGCCTTGTCAACGTGGGGCGCAGGCTGT
>CABSAH010000225.1 GCA_902475645.1 uncultured Christensenellaceae bacterium
GGGGTCATTACGCCTTCATTTTTGGCATTCTTCACGAACGCGGGGCGGTTATCCTGCTTTTCGCCCGCTTCAAGCGCATCCGTTATGGCGGGCAGCGCAAGCCTTGCGGCGCTGTACTGCTCCTCCTCGCCGGAAAGCATAACGCTCATGTTCGCGCGGGTGAACAGCTTCTTAGCCACATTTTCAAGCATGGCAATATGCCTATCCATTTCCGCATCGTTCGCCGCGGCAAGCCTTTTAACAAATTCAAAGAAGCTAAGCCCCGCCGTCTGCTCGCCATACATCGCTGCCGCGCTGAAATAGGAGCCAAGCCTTGTAGTGGCGATAATATGCCCCTCGTTTGCAAGCATGGCGCGGTTGTTGGCGGCAATCATGCTTATGACCTCGTTTAGCCTTGCGCGCTCGTTATAATGCGTATCCTTCAGCATTGCGCATATTGCGGGCATGGCGTCGCCAAGCTTTGCGGTAAGCGCCTTTATGTTCATAAGTATATACGGCTGCGCCTGCTCCCCGCCCGCCTTTTGGAATGCGGAAAGGCTTGCTTCCACCGCGCCCGTATTGAGCATAAGCTCCGTTGAAAGCTGCTCAAAGCCGTATCCGCCCGCGCTCAGCTTGCCCATAAGGCGGCATATAAGCCCCGCATAGGGTATTTCATCCGCATTCAGGCAGGCCGCGTCGAACATAAGCGTCAAATAGGATATGCCGCCGGTGAATATATCGTTTGCGTATGTCTTAACGCCCAGTATGTCCCTTTCCTCCGCTTCAAGGGGCTTGGGGCCGTCTCCGGCTTCGCTCAGCTTAAGCTGCGGAATGGTTTTAAGCGCTTCTTCGCTGTCCGGCGTGGACTGGCGCTTTTTAAGCCTTTCCTGATTGGCTGTTATTTCCGTCCTTTCATCCTCCGTCATTGCGGCGTAAAGCGCGGCCATCCTTTCGGCATTCTCCGCTTCCCGCTTTTCGCCAAGGCCGGGTTCGGGAACAAGCCTGACCTCCGCCTGCCATGTGTTTTGGGCAAAGTATTTCTTTATAAGCTGCTCATAATAATCGCTGTTCAGCTTTTCGCGCAGGAAGGCAAGCGTATCCTCGTAGCGTATCATTGAAAGCGGGTCGCCGTCATGAATATAGCCCGATGCGGCGTTTATGCTCAGCTCTATTCCCTTGGGATAATATGCGGGCTCCTCGCGGCGGGCGAATTCATAGCGGTTAAGGCAGGCTTCAAGCAGCTTTTTGTCAAGGCCATTTTGGGCTATATCCTTTATTGCGGAATCTATTATTTCGGCTATTTTGCCGAACCCTTCCGCCTTAACGTCGCTTAGCATAAGATAATACGCGGGGTATTTTATTTCAGCACTGCTGTATGCTTCCGCATTGCCGCAAAGCCCGCTTTGCATAAGCGCGCGCTTAACGGGGGCGGCCTCGGCATTGAAAAGCGCATCGGCAATTATTTCCATTGCGCACATCTCGTTTATGCAGCGGTGGTCAATTACCCAGCCGCGCATATAGAACGCCTTGCCTTCGGGGTCGTCGCCCGCGTTTATGGGGTATGCCTTTGTTACCGACTTAGGCGCGGTCAGCTTTGTGGCGTCGCCAACGTGTTCGCGCGCGGAGGGCGTGTATTTATCAAGATAGCTGTCCGCAAGGGCAAGCACCCTGTCCAGCTCCATATCGCCGTATAAGCACATGAGCGCGTTTGACGGATGATAAAGCTTTTTATGGAAGTTGCAGAACGCTTCATAGGAAAGCTCCGGTATAACGGCGGGGTCGCCGCCGGAGTTCACGCCGTATGTATTATCGAACAGCGCGGCGTTTATCTCCTCCGCTATCACCCTGTCGGGAGCGGAGAGCGCGCCCTTCATTTCGTTATAAACAACGCCGTTTACGCTAAGCTTGCCGTCGTTTATTTCATAATGCCAGCCTTCCTGCCAGAATATTTCGGGCACGGAATGGATAAGGGGATTAAGCACCGCATCCATATAAACATCAACAAGGTTAATATAATCCTGCATATTTTGGCTCGCCACGGGATACATTGTCCAGTCGCTTGCGGTGAAAGCATTGAGGAACGTATTGAGCGAACCCTTTATCAGCTCCACAAACGGCTCCCGCACGGGGTATTTATCGCTGCCCGCAAGCACGCTGTGCTCCAGTATATGCGGCACGCCCGTGCTGTTTTCGGGCGGGGTGCAAAAGCTCATCGCAAAGGCCTTGTTGGTATCCGCGCAGTTAAGATGCACCATTGTAAGGCCGCTTTTGTCATGCTTATAAATATCGGCCGTTCCCTTTATTTCTTTAAGCGCGCTTGAAGAAACAAGCCTGAAGCCGTGCATAGTCGTATCCATATTTATCCTCCGTTTTCGCTTTTTATTTATAATGCCATTGTTTGGGGCTTTATGCAATACCGGCGCCCTTATTTCACAATAATATATCTTTTTCGCGCCCTGTTTGACACGGCGGTATGCCTTAGCGTATTATATTGCCATGCATAAACGAAAGGACGCTTTATAATATGAAGCT
>CABSAH010000226.1 GCA_902475645.1 uncultured Christensenellaceae bacterium
GGTGCGAAGCCTGCCGCGGCGACGGCATACTGAAAATAGAGATGCACTTTTTGCCGGATATATACGTTCCGTGCGAGGTTTGCGGCGGCAAGCGATATAACCGCGAAACGCTTGAGGTGAAATACAAGGGCAAGACCATTGCGGATGTATTGGACATGACGGTTGAGGAGGCGCTCAGGTTCTTTGCCCCGCTGCCTAAGCTTGCGCGCAAGCTGCAAACGCTTTACGACGTGGGCTTGGGGTATATCCGCCTCGGGCAATCCTCCACAACGCTTTCGGGCGGCGAAGCGCAGCGCGTTAAGCTTGCCACGGAGCTTGCAAGAAGGGATACGGGCAGGACTATGTATGTTCTGGACGAACCGACGACAGGACTGCATACGGACGACGTTAAGCGGCTTATAGCCATTTTGCAGCGGCTTTGCGACGGCGGCAGCACGGTTGTGGTTATAGAGCATAATTTGGACGTTATAAAGACGGCGGATTATATAATTGACCTTGGGCCCGAAGGCGGGGACATGGGCGGCACAATAGTATGCACCGGCACGCCGGAGCAGGTGGCGCAGAACGAAAAGAGCTACACGGGCATTTATTTGAAACCGATGCTTGAAAAGGGCATACGCGAATAAGCACAACAATAATCGGCGGGGAGGACACGGGCCAATGGATGGCGGCATGACAAAATGGTACAAGGCGGCTCAAAAGCGCTATTCCGTAAGACGGTATAAGCAGGAGCCGAGCCTGGAGGATATGCTTGCGCTGGAAAGCGCGGCGGCGTCGCTTAGCGTGCGCGGGGTGCGCATTGCCGTGGGCGTAGAGCAGAAGGTGTTTTCGGGCATACTCGGCTCCCGCATAAAGGGAACGGGCGCTTTTGCCGCGTTTATATCCCAAAATGGGGATGAAGTGTCGCTTGGGTATTTGGGCGAAGCGTTCATACTGGAATGTACCTCACGCGGCCTTGGCACATGCTGGCTGGGAGCCAATTTCAACCGCGGCGCGCTCAATGCCGCAATAAAGCTTAAAAAAGACGAAAAGGCAGTATGCGTAACGCCGATAGGCATTGCGGACGAGCCGTTTGCGCGCAGGAAGCGCCGCGGCGTTGCGGAGCTGACATGGCTTAACGACGAGGAATTCGAGCGGCTTCCGGCGTGGCAAAGGAGCGCGGTGCAGTGCGCAATACTTGCACCCAGCGCCGTGAACAGGCAGCCGTATGAGCTTATACCCGAAAACGGCGGAATAAGCGTTGTGGACTGCGGCGGCAACTTCGGCTTCGGCGATGTGGATAGGGGCATAGCAATGCTGCATATTGAGCTTGGCGCGGCGGCGGAGGGCGTACACGGCACATGGCGCAGGCGCGGTGAGGATATGTGCTTTATGCCGGATGAAGAATGAACCGAAGCATGGCCGATAAACAAATTTTAATCAATGCCATTGCGAAAGGCGACGAAACAAGCTATAATATAAAATGAAATAGCATTATTAAGTGTGCAGTTATCGGAGGAAGATATGGGCTTTAAACGGGTATCGGAAGCAGTAATAAGGCGTCTGCCGAGGTACTACAGGCATTTGACTATGCTGGAGACGCAGGGTGTTGAGCGTATAAGCAGCGAAAAGCTTGCGCGCCAGATGAACCTGAACGCATCGCAGGTGAGGCAGGATTTCAACTGCTTCGGCGGCTTTGGTCAGCAGGGATACGGCTACAACGTGAACAACCTAAGGAGCGAAATAAAGCGCATAATGGGCATAGACCGCAAGCACACCATAATAATCGTAGGTGCGGGCAACATCGGCCATGCGCTGACCAATTTCCCGGGCTTTGCAGAAACGGGGTTCGAGGTTAAGGCGCTTTTCGACGTGAATGAGGACCTTATCGGCACGGAGGTTAAGGGCCATCCGGTGCTGGACGTTAAGGACATGGATGAATACATCCGTGAGAATCAAATCGACATAGGCGTTATAGCCGCCCGCCGCAGCGCCGCGCAGGAAATTGCGGACAGGATGTGCGCCGCAGGCATACGCGGCATATGGAACTTTGTGCCGCTGGACATTACAACAACCGTGCCGATAGAAAACGTTCATCTCAGCGAAAGCCTGAGCACGCTTTCTTATAAAATCGAGCATGGGCTGCTGGACTAAAACAAATTATTATTTATTATCAGGAGGTAAACCAGTATGAAATACCGTTGCACCGTTTGCGGTTATATCCACGAAGGCAGCGAGCCGCCGGCGTTCTGCCCCCAGTGCAAGGCTCCCGCGAGCAAGTTCGTCCTTGTTGAGGAAACCAAGCTTGATTGGGCAGCAGAGCATGTGGTAGGCGTGGCAAAGGACGTTGACCCCGAAATAATTGAAGGTCTGCGCGCCAACTTTGCGGGCGAATGCACCGAGGTTGGTATGTATCTGGCAATGGCGCGCGTTGCGCACCGCGAGGGTTATCCCGAAATTGGCCTGTATTGGGAAAAGGCCGCCTATGAAGAAGCCGAGCATGCCGCCAAGTTTGCGGAGCTGCTGGGCG
>CABSAH010000227.1 GCA_902475645.1 uncultured Christensenellaceae bacterium
CGACAATACTTGGCTGGCGACGGCCCGGGAAGATAGGTAGCTGCCGGATACCAAACAAGGAAAGCATCCATGAAAATGGGTGCTTTTTCTTAGTGATTTAGGCATTTTTTTGATTCTCCCCATGTTTAGGATTTTTGGAGCTGGCAACTTTCTGGCAACCTTTTTGAAAAAGCGTCCTGCAACTGCTCCGCGCTGTCTTTTTCCTTTTGTGCCGAAAGGTGTGAATAAATTTCAAGCGTTATTTTCGGGTTAGCGTGGCCTAAATACTTTTGCGCGGTGAGCACGTCCACGCCCGCGTTGTATAAGATGCTTGCGTAATTGTGCCGCAGATAATGCGGAGTGATTACCGACATCACCTGTCCGCGCTTTTCCTCCGCTTCTATATCGGGATTGATGCAGTATAGCCGCGCCATAAGGCTGTCCCATAGGCGATATCGCGCGGCATTTCGCATATATGACCCCGTGGAGGTGGGTATCACATACATATGCGGCAGACCGCGCACGGGGCGCAGCTTGTCAGCAAGCTCACGAGGCATTGGGATTGTGCGTATGGATTTATCAGTCTTGGGGCTGTCAATCTCCCCTGTCTTGCCCGCCGCCTGCTGCTCCACCTGTATAACGCCGCTTTTGAAGTCCACGTGCCGCCATTGAAGCCCGCACGCCTCACCGTAGCGCATGCCCGTGTAGTATAGCAGGGCAAGCATTAGCGTCCCGTCCTCGTCCATCAGGCGCAATGCCGCCGCCGTTTCGTCCTCCGTCAATGCCCTGCGCTTTTCCTTGGGTATGGACGGGATTTCAAGACCCGCCGTTATGTCGCGGGGGATTAAGCCCTGGCTGTACGCCCGCTGGAAAACCCCGCGTATAATCGTGGCCATATTTCCGACTATCGCCGCGCACGTGTCGGCCTTGGCATTGAAAAGCCGCTGCAAGTCCTCGGCGGTGATAGCCGTAAGCCACCGCCCCGCAAGCGCAGGGAAGATATGCTTATATAGCGCCGTGCGATATGACATTTGCGCCGATACGCCAAGATACGGCTGCTTGTATACCTCATACCATGTAAGCGCATACCTGTCGAAAAGAACGCCATCCGGCACGGCGTTTGCGCCCGTGATGTATCTTTCCCGCGCGTCTGCCTTTGCCGCTTCCAGCTCCCGCCTTGTGCGGCCCGATACATACTTGACTATGCTTTTTCCGCTTGCGTCCGCGCCTACCGTCACTTTAGCGCGGTAGCGCCCGTCTTTTTGCTTTGCCATTTCATTGCCCCCTTTATCATTTTATGCTATAATAGGGGCGAGCGTTAGTTCAGACATTTCTCGCTCCCTTTTCTTCGTTCCGCACGTGTTGCAACCGTGCGGAATTTTTATGGCCGCCTGAGCCATCCCACGGCGGGGTTAAGCACGTCATACAGGAAAAGCCCTATCAAAATTCCGGTCACGCTTACGCTATATATCACCGCCCACCGGAGCCATCTGCTGAGCTGGCGTATGCGCCTGTCCTTTTCGGTAAGCAAAAGCTTTACCGTGGCGGCTTCCTGCCGCCCTTTTTCGCGTGTGCCGCTGCACAAATCGGCCATTGTGTAGCCCATTGCCTCCACTATGGCTTGCACCGTCTGATACGGCGATGTATCGGGGCTGACAAAAAATCTGCTCACGGTGCTTTTGGGGACGTTTGACTTATCGGAAATCTGATTTATAGTCATCCCAGATTTGAAACGCATGATTTTTACCGTATCGTCTAACATTTTTCGCGCTCCTTCCCATATTTGACATGCTCTTTATACCATATATGGGCGGCATTTCCCATATATGGGCCGCCGTCCCATTTTTGACAATTTACTTTTTGATTGTGTATACGTTACGCTTGATATGCGCATAGGGGCGCACCCGGGGGCGGTTCCCTTTTGCTTCTCCCCGCCCCCGACCACCATCATGCGGTCTTTGCCGTGTGGTGTCGATGATATAGTATCATATATCAACATTTTTTGCAGGAGGTAGAAACAATGGAACGTATTTATGTCAGCATCCCCGAAACGCCGCACATAACGCACTTTACTTCTCCGCAGTTTCCTCACGGGACTGTGCTTGTAAATACTGTCGCGTTAGGGAAGCCGCCGCAAGTAGGCCGTCTTGGTTGGATTCCTCCTGTGGTTGCGGAATGGATTCTCGGGTTACAAGGTACACAGCAGCATCGAGAAAAGCACGCTCAAAGTCCGAAGCTTTTCTGTATGCCCGAACGAGATACATTTCTTCGGCGGTGAAGTTGCCCATTTCAACGCGGAAAGCCGCCTGTTCAGCCGCCTGTTTGACATTTTCAGACACGCTCTCCCAACCCATGAGATAACCCGGCGAAACATTAAGCGCCTTTGCTAATGCTTCAATCTTCGCTGAGGGTATGGCGATTTTATTAAGTTCATATTTATTTATAGTGGACTTGCCAACACCTATGATTTTCCCAAGTTCTTCCTGCGTCATTTCTCGGGAAAGCCTTACTGTTTT
>CABSAH010000228.1 GCA_902475645.1 uncultured Christensenellaceae bacterium
CAAGGTCGCAGTTATGCATATGCTGGGCAAAATAGTCCGTATCGTGGAAATGGATTATGCCCTCGTTATGCGCTTCCACTATTTCCTTGGGCAGCAGTATGCGGTTGGTTATATCGCGCGAAACCTCGCCCGCCATATAGTCCCGCTGCGTGGAGTTGACAACGGGGTTTTTGTTGGAGTTTTCCTGCTTGGCCTCCTCGTTGTTGCATTCAATAAGGCTCAGTATCTTGTCGTCCGTGGTGTTGGACTGGCGGACGAGCGTGCGCGTGTAGCGATAGGTTATGTAGTTCTTGGCAACCTCAAACGCGCCGTGCGCCATGATTTGCTTTTCAACCATGTCCTGAACCTCTTCAACGCTGGGCGAACGGCCAAGCTTTTCGCAGTTGAACACAACGCTTTGGGCAATGCGCTGTATCTGCATGGGCGTCATGCGTATGCCCTCATCCACCGTGTCGTTGGCCTTGCTTATGGCAACGATTATCTTTGAAATATCGAACGCGGCCTCGGAGCCGTTTCTTTTGATTATCTTCATATTATACTCCCCCCGTGAAATGAAACTGAGCCGCACGGCGCTTTGATGCCCTGCGCATGGCCGCGTGTGCGCCCGTTAGCTTATTATATCCCTTTCGGCACAAATTGTCTACATATTGTTATAATAAAATATTGCTATATACGATATGTTGTGTAGTGCCGTTTGCTTATGCATAAGCGCAGTGCGCCGCGCGGCATAAAGCGGTTGAGAACGGCGCCGCCGTGTGGTATGATTTAGCATATAGTATGCGTAAAGGGGATGCGGCATGAAGCTTTATACCATAATAGGCGGGGTGAACGGCGCGGGGAAGAGCAGCCTTACGGGTTCGCTCAAATATCAGCGCACAGATCTTGGCAAAATAATAGACGTTGATAGGCTTTCCGCGGAATACGGCGGCTATGTGCGGGGCGGCAAGGCAGCGGTGGATATGCAGCGCCGCCTTATGGCGGAGGGGATGAGCTTTACGCAGGAAACCACGCTTTCGGGGCACAGGCCGCTTAAAACCGCGCGGGAGGCCAAGGCTGCGGGCTATACCGTAAGGCTTTACTACGTTGGCATAAACAGCGCGGAGGAGGCCATAAAGCGCATAGACAACCGCGTTGAAAAGGGCGGACACGATATTAGGGACGAGAATGTTATACGCAGGTTCGGCGAACGCAACGAGGCGCTGCACAGAATACTTGAATACGTTGACGAGGCCGTGTTTTTCGATAATGACAACGGCTTTAGGGAGGTTGCGCAGTACCGTAACGGCGAGCTTGTGCAATACGGCTCCTATTGCCCGAAGTGGCTTGATGATTTTATACGCTATTGTGCGCAGAAGTAAAACGGATAAAAGGAGAGGGCATAGTGTTTAACGCGCATGTACATTCGTCCATGTCGTTCGATTCCGCGGTGCCGCGCGCGGAGATGGCTAAGGCGGCGGTAAGGGCGGGGCTTAGCGGGCTGTGCTTTACCGACCATTACGACGTTATTGACGGCGACGGGGCGTATGTTCCCGATTATGACTGGAGCGCCGTGCGTGCGGCGCATGCTGCGGCAAGGGAAGCCGCGGCGGGCAGGCTGACGCTTAACTACGGGCTGGAGCTCGGCAACGCGCCCTACGGCTTTGAAACGGCGGAAAGGGTGCTTGATGCAGAAAGGGAGCTGGACTTTGTTTTAGGCTCAATTCATAACGCAAGCGAAAGGCTTGATTACAGGGATTATTACTATATTGATTACAGGGACGAGGCCATATGCCATAAATATCTGGACGATTATTTTGAGCAGCTTGAAAGACTTGTAGCATGGGGCAGGTTCGATTCGCTTGCCCATGTGCCGTATCCGCTGAGATATATGGTGCGGCGGGACGGCGTTGAAGTGGATATTGCGCGCTACGAAGCAAGCATAGATTCAATGCTGCGCACAATTATAGCCCGTTCGCAGGCGATTGAGGTAAACTCCGCCAAGCGTGCGCAAATGGCGCCGGAGTACGGCTATTTGCTTGAGCGTTACCGCGCCCTCGGCGGGGAGCTTGTTACCGTAGGTACCGATGCGCACAATCCCGCGCAGATAGCCCTGGGGCTTAGGGCGGCATATATGCTGCTGCTTGAAAAGGGCTTTGAAACGGTTGCCGTATTCAAGCGCCGCAAATACGAAAGGGTAAGCATAAGGAAGCTGCTCGGCATGGAACAGGTATAAAGAGGGAGGGACGCATCGGCGTCCCCCCTTTTTTGCATTGTTAATTACATTTTGTTGAGCTGTTCAAGCCTTGCTTCAAGCTTGTTTAGCATATCCTCGGCGGCGGACAGCTTTTTGCGCTCCTCGGCTATGACCTTTTCGGGAGCCTTGGCCACAAACCCGGGGTTGTTCAGCTTGCCGCTGCTGCGCTCTATGTCCGCGCGCACCTTGGCGGCTTCCTTGTTAAGCCGTTCGCGCTCCTTGTCCACGTCTATAAGGTCGCTCA
>CABSAH010000229.1 GCA_902475645.1 uncultured Christensenellaceae bacterium
CCGGGCTTATAGACGCGCATACCCACCTTGTGTTCGGCGGCTGGCGGCAGAATGAAATTCCGCTCAAGCTCAAGGGCGCGGGATATTTGGACATACTGCGCGCGGGCGGCGGCATACTTTCAACCGTGCGCGCAACAAGGCAGGCAAGCGGGGACGAGCTTTTTGAAAAGAGCCGCGCCTTCCTTGACGAAATGCTTGCGCAGGGCGTTACAAGCGCGGAAATAAAAAGCGGCTACGGGCTTGATATGGAAACGGAGCTGAAGCAGCTTGAAGTTATACGCCGCCTTAACGAAGCGCATCCAATGGACGCCATACCCACGTATTTGGGCGCGCACGCCATACCCGAGGAATATAAGGGGAAAAGCGGCGAATATATAGACTTTATAATAAACGACGTGCTGCCCGAAATAAAGCGCAGGGGCTTGGCGGAATTCTGCGACGTTTTCCTTGAAACGGGCGTATTCGGCGTTGAGGAAAGCCGAAAACTGCTGCTTGCGGCGCGGGATATGGGCTTTGGGCTTAAAATACACGCCGACGAGATAGACGAGCTTGGCGGCAGCAGCCTTGCGGGCGAGCTTTGCGCCGTTAGTGCGGAGCATCTTATCGCCACGGGGGAGCGCGGCATGGAGGCCTTGGCCCGCGGCGGGGTCATAGCGGCGCTTTTGCCCTGCACATCGCTTTATCTTAATAAATCCTTTGCACGCGCACGGGATATGATTGCCCACGGCATACCCGTTGCGGTTGCTACGGACTTCAACCCCGGGAGCTGCCCTTCGCTGAACATGGGGCTTTGCATGACAATGGCGTATCTTAAATACCGCATGACGCCGGAGGAGATACTTTCCTCCGTTACCGTAAACGCCGCCTGCGCCGTCGGCCGCGCCGATACGCTCGGCACGATAGAGCCGGGCAAAAGGGCGGATATGGTAATATGGAACGCGGAGGATATGGAAATGCTTTGCTACCGCATGGGCAGCAGCCTTGCGGGCACGGTAATTAAGAATGGCAAAGCAGTCAAAAATAATATATAATATAAAAGGAGAACACATATGCTTAGCGATATGAGGCTGAACGATTATATAGACCTGCTTGCGGGCGATGCACCCGCACCGGGCGGCGGCAGCGCAAGCGCGCTTTGCGGGGCGCAGGGCGCGGGGCTTTGCGCAATGGTTGCGGCGCTTACACTGGGTAAGAAGAAATACGAGGAGCATCAGGAGCTTTGCCGCGAGGTTTACGAGCAGGCGAGGACGCTTTCGGAGCGCATGTGCGCGCTGATAGACGAGGATACGGCGGCGTTCAACCGCGTTTCCGCCGCGTTTAAGCTGCCAAAGGATACGGACGAGGAAAAGGCCGCGCGCAAGGCCGCAATTGCGGAGGCTACGCTGGGCGCAACAATGGTTCCGCTCGATACGCTGCACCGTGCGCACGATGCGCTGAGGCTTGCAAAAATGCTTATAGGCAAAAGCAACACCAACTGCGCAAGCGATATAGGCGTTGCCGCGCTTAACCTTGTAAGCTGCGCGCGCGGGGCATGGCTGAACATACTCATTAACCTTGGCGGCATAGCGGACGCGGAAAAGGCCGCCGAAATACGCGAAAAAGGCCAAAGCGTGCTTGCCGAATGCGAAAGCATGGGCGGCGATATTTATGCGGCCATATTGAAACAGACGGAGGAATAACAAATGAGGGAGCTTCGCGGCGCAGAAGCGGCATATGCATTGAATAACGCGGCATTGCGGCACACGGAGGCGCTTGCGGAGCGCGGAATCACGCCGTGCCTTGGCATTGTGCGCATAGGCTGCGATGCTGCCGACACCGCATACGAGCGCGGGCTTATGAAGCGGTTCGCCGCCGCGGGCGCGGACGTGAAGCGGGTTTTACTTGATGAGGATTGTACTCAGGCGGAGGCGGAAGCGGCGATAAAGACCCTTGCCGAATGTGCCACGGTACACGGCATACTGCTGTTTTTGCCCGTGCCAAAGCACCTTGATGAGGACAGGCTGCGATTGCTCATACCCGCAAAAAAGGACGTGGACGGCGCAAGCCCATTGAGCGCGGGGCTGCTTATGGGCGGGTGGGACTGCTTTGCTCCCTGCACGGCGGAGGCCGTGGTAAGGCTTATGGAGCATTATGAAATAGACCCCTGCGGCAAAAGCGTATGCATAGTGGGCCGCAGCGTGGTTGTGGGCAAGCCGCTTAGCATAATGCTGCTGAACAAAAACGCCACAGTGACCATTTGCCATACCGCAACGCGCAGCCTTGCCGCGCATACCGCAAGCGCGGATATAATAATTGCAAGCGCGGGCTCGCCCGCCATGCTTTCGGCGGACATGGTTGCGGAGCGGAGCATAATTATTGACGTTGGCATAAACACCGTTGACGGCAGGCTTTGCGGCGATGCTTCAACCGAAGCCTGCCAAAAGGCCGCGGCGTATACCCCCGTGCCGGGCGGCGTGGGCGCGCTTA
>CABSAH010000230.1 GCA_902475645.1 uncultured Christensenellaceae bacterium
TATAAGTACATTGTCTTTGCCGCCGGTCCTTTGGGCTAGCTTTTATCGCTTACGCAGTTCATAGGCTTATCGCTTATGCTGTTCCTTAATCCCGTATTCGTAAAATGCGGCGTTCCTATTGACCAGATAATCATTTGGATATCCGTGGTGCTTGCAATATGGAGCTGCATGGATTACATAATCAAAACAAACCGCGCCGTTAAGGCCGTGTAAGGAGGGGCGCGATGTCGGCAGAAATCATTTCGGTAGGCACGGAACTGCTAATGGGCAACATAGTCAATACCAATGCCCAGTATATTTCTCAGCGTTTGGCCGATCTTGGCATAGACTGCTATTTGCAGACCACCGTAGGGGATAATCACGACAGGCTTGTGGAAGCCGTGCATAGCGCGCTGCGCCGCGCCGATATAGTTATATTGACGGGTGGCCTCGGCCCCACGGCGGACGATTTGACTAAGGAAACGGTTTCGGATGCATTCGGTAAAAAGCTTGTGCTTGATGAAAAGTCGCTTGAATACATTAAAGTTCGTTTTTCGAAAATGGGGCATATTATGACCCCGAATAACGTCAAGCAGGCATATTTTCCCGAAGGCTGCATAATTTTGCCCAATCCCAATGGCACGGCGCCGGGCTGCATAGTAGAAAACGGCGAAAAGGCCGCAATACTTATGCCGGGGCCACCCAAAGAGATGGTGCCGATGTTTGAAGCAAGCGTATTGCCATACCTTGAAAAACGCAGCGGCTATACGCTTAAATCAAAGATGCTTAGGATATTCGGCAAGGGCGAATCCAGCGTTGAATATATGCTTAAGGACATAATGGAAAGCCAGACCAATCCGACGATTGCCCCGTATGCACTGAATGGCGAAATGAAGCTTCGCGTAACTGCGCGCTGCCGCGATGGTGAGGATGCGGACGCTATAATGGCGCCAATGATAGCCGAAGTAAAAAGCCGCATAGGTGAATACATATATTCCTATGATGGCTTGGAGATGCATGAAGAAGCAGCACGTCTGCTTACGCAAAAGGGGCTTACATTGGCCGTTGCGGAAAGCTGCACCGGCGGAATGATATGTTCAAGGCTTGTATCCGTCCCCGGAAGCTCCGCATGGTTCAAGGAGGGCTGCATTACATATTCCAACGAAGCCAAAATGAATAGGCTGGGCGTTAAGAATACAACCTTGGATGAATACGGCGCCGTAAGTGCAGAAGCTGCGGCGGAGATGGCGGAAGGCATCCGTATTACAGGCAATGCCGATATAGGCATTGCAACTACGGGCTTTGCAGGGCCGGACGGAGGGACGGAGGATAAGCCCGTAGGCACTGTGTTTATAGGCTTTTCGTCAAAGGATAAAAGCTTCACCACGCGCTTACAGCTAAGTGGAAGCCGCGAACGCATACGCAGCATGGCAAGCCTCAATGCGCTTGATATCCTTCGGAGAAACCTTTAATAATTTAGTACTGTACAAGCATAAATAAATATGTTATAATTTCCTCGCAGGAAAAAGGCAGCGAAAGGAAGGAACAAAAAGCACTATGGCAATGGAAAAAGCAAAAGCGTTGGAAATGGCGTTGAGCCAGATAGAGAAGGACTTCGGCAAGGGAGCCATAATGAGGCTTGGCGATGCGGCATCAAAAATATCCGTATCCACTATACCTTCCGGCTGTCTGGAACTGGATTTCGCGCTTGGCGTGGGCGGTATTCCCCGCGGCAGAATAATCGAGATATACGGCCCCGAATCATCCGGTAAGACAACGATTGCGCTGCATATAATTGCGGAAGCGCAGAAGCTTGGCGGAACGGCGGCGTTTATAGATGCCGAACACGCGCTTGACCCCGTTTATGCCGAAAACCTTGGCGTAGATGTAGATGAGCTATATGTATCCCAGCCGGATACAGGTGAGGATGCACTTGAAATATGCGAAACGCTGGTACGCAGCGGCGCAATGGACGTTGTTGTTATAGACTCCGTTGCCGCGCTTGTTCCCAAGGCTGAAATAGAGGGCGACATGGGCGACAGCCATGTTGGTTTGCAGGCAAGGCTTATGAGCCAGGCGCTTAGGAAGATGACTGGTATCATATCCAAATCAAACACCATATTGGTATTCATAAACCAGCTTCGCGAAAAGGTAGGCGTAATGTTCGGCAATCCCGAAACCACCACAGGCGGCCGTGCGCTCAAATTCTATGCCTCCATACGCCTTGATGTGCGCCGGATAGATTCGATAAAGAACGGCAGCGATGTTGTAGGCAACCGCACGCGCATAAAGGTAGTAAAAAATAAGGTCGCACCGCCGTTTAAGACCGCCGAGTTTGATATAATCTATGGCGAGGGCATATCCAAGGAAAGCTCCGTGCTTGATCTTGCCATAGCCAATAAGATAATATCCAAATCCGGCGCATGGTATTACTATGGCGATATGCGCATGGCGCAGGG
>CABSAH010000231.1 GCA_902475645.1 uncultured Christensenellaceae bacterium
AGCGCAGCCTCCAGCGTGGAATCATAATGCCTTGCCTGCGCATTGAATATAAGGGTTTTCATCTGCGCGTCAAGGAACGCGGCGGTTGTGTGCTTGAACGATGCAAACGTATGATACAGCGATTCAAACGCGGCCTTGCGCACGTTCACATTCTCGTTTTCCATAAGGGGGATGAAGGAACCCTGCGTAACCTGCAGTGCGTTGCCCTCGGCATCGTGAATATCGGGGAAGCGGATGTCCGCATTGCGGAAGGCTGAACCTATTTCGCCAGGGGCGTTGCTCATCTGCCCGGCAAGGGCCATTATGCGTTCTTCGGCATCGCTTAGGGTATGCGCCTTCATGCGGCGTATGCGGCTGAGCAGGCGCTCGTATTCTTTAAGCTCCGGTTTCTGTTGCATAAAGCCATCAAGCTTTGCATCGTCTATGGCTATTATTTCGGGGGTAACGAACGCGTATGCGCTTTCGTTTGCCACAAGGTAGCTCATCAGCTTGCCCTTCATGGCGTTATAGAAGCTGTTGGCGGTGTCTTCGTCGGACTTACGCATGGCGTAGTTTGCAAGGCGGCCTATTTTCAAATTGGCCTCGTCGCGCGCCTTCAGGAAGCCGTAAAGCGTGTCCGCGCTTTCACCCAGCCTGCCCTTATAGGTTTCGGCCATGGGTATGTATTTCTTCGCGTCCTCAAGCGCCTTTTCCCAAAGCTCGTCCGTTGCAAAAAGGTCTTCCGTTGCCCAAGTATATTGCTTGTCTACCTCGCTGCGCTTGGGTATTTTTTTCTGTGCTGCCATTTGCATATATCTCCTTTTCTTTTTAGGCTATTGTACCATGTTTTTAATTTATAAGCACCTGTTTTGAAATAATATATTGACAACTATATCGGCGGACGATATAATACATATATCGACAGACGATATAACGGCAAACGATAATAAGGAGGCCAAATGAACGAATCGATAGCGCTTACGGAGGCGGTCTATTATATTCTGCTTTCGCTTTGCTCCCCGCTGCATGGCTACGGAATAATGCAAAGGGTTGATGAAATGTCCGCCGGGCGGGTAAAGCTTGCGGCGGGAACGCTTTACGGCGCGCTGAACACATTAAAGGAGCGCGGCTGGATAACGCTTGAAGGCGGCGCGGACGGGCGCAGGAAGGATTATGCCATAACCGAAAAGGGGAAGGAAGTGCTGCTTGCGGAGCTGGCGCGGCTTAAGGAGCTGGCACAAAACGGTGAAAAAGTGTTGGAGGGTAAATGATTATGGAAACCAAAACGGTATATAGGCTGTTTGCCGAATGGAGCTTTGATAAAGAAGAGGAATGGCTCAACAGCATGGCGCATGAGGGCTGGACGCTTAAAAAGGTGGGCTTCTGCAAATATGTATTTGAGCGCACGGAGATAGGCGAATACATAATACGGCTTGCGATGCACGATGCCGATGATGAATACATGGAGCTTATGCGCGAATCGGGCGCGGAATACGTTGGCAGGGTGCTGCAATGGCTGTACTTCCGCAAAAAGGCGGAGCTTGGCGAATTTGAGCTGTTTTCGGATATAGACAGCCGCATTGAGCATCTGAATAAAATAAGCTGGGTGCTTATCGGCATAGGCTGTGCAAACGTGGCGGTCAGCTTTGCGTGCGGCGTAATCGGCGGCGTAGATATAGTGGGGCATATAAACCTTCTGTGCGCATGCGTTATTTTTTACGGCCTTGGCCGCATACACGGCAAGAAGGAAGCGCTTGAACGCGAAAGGAGAATAAGAGAATAAACGGATTCACAAATCCGCCGCAAAATGGTATGCTTATATGTTGTAGGCATACCGTTTTTTGTATGCCGTACCGAAAAATAAAAATTTCGCAGCATGCAACTTTTGCTGCATGGTATGCGTTATATGAACAGGAGGGATGATGATGGCGCGATGGGAATTCGAAGCCATTTATAAAGCCTTTTCCCGCATGGTATATTGGGCCGCTTACGGCGTGACCAAAAGCGAAAGCGACGCGGGCGACATTACGCAGGAAACGTTCATCCGCGCGCTTAAATACGCGGATAAACTGAAGGATATGGAAGAAGCGCAGATAAAGGCATGGCTTTACAGGGTGTGCATAAATCTGTGTATGGACAATAAACGCAAGCTGAAGCGCGAACAGCTCAGCGACGAACTGCCGGAGACCGCCGTTGAGAACGAGGCGGAGTTGCCGGAGGTTTCCGTCGTGAACGCGGAGCAGCGGCGCATGATAAGGCAGGCGGTTGAGGATTTGCCCGATATTTACCGTGAAACGGTTATGCTGCACTATTTTTCGGGGCTTCAATATGGCGATATTGCGGCAATGCAGGGCGTGAGCGAGGGAACGGTAAAATCCCGCATGGCGCGCGCAAAGGCGAAGCTTGCAAAGGCATTGGAAAGGAGGTGACGGGCATGGATAACAATTTGAA
>CABSAH010000232.1 GCA_902475645.1 uncultured Christensenellaceae bacterium
TCTTTCCTCCGGCCTTCATAATTACTTCATCATAAGCCTCGGTATATTCCTTGGCCTCCCTGTTAACAAATTCGCCTATAACGAACGGCTTTTCGTATTCCGTTACGCCGGGCCTGAGCATTTCGCAATCGTCGCGCAGCCTTTCCATCATCTCTACCGCGCCGCCTATCTTGTTCCTGCGTCCGTAATAGGTGGGGCAGGTGGACAGGCACTCCACAACGGAGAAGCCCTTATGCTCTATCGCGTGCTTTATATAATTCTTGGTCTGCATTGCATGATATACGCTGCCGCGGGCAACATAGGTTGCGCCTGCGCCGCTTGCAAGGTTCACCAAATCGAACGGATGGTCGATATTGCCGTAAACGGCGGTGGTGGCGAACTTGCCGGTGGGCGTCATGGGCGAGAACTGGCCGCTGGTCATGCCGTATATGCAGTTGTTGACCACAACAAGCGTTATGTCAACGTTCCTGCGGCAGGCATGGATAAAGTGGTTGCCGCCTATTGCGGTCGCGTCGCCGTCGCCGGATATTACTATCACGTGCAGATCGGGATTTGCCATCTTTATGCCCGTTGCAAACGGAAGCGCGCGGCCGTGCGCGGTGTGCAGGGTATCGAAATCCATGTATCCCGGTGCGCGGGAGGAGCAGCCTATGCCGGAGACTATAACGGTCTTATCGCGGTCAAGGCCCATCTCGTCTATGGCGCGGATTATGTTTCCCATCACGATGCCGTTGCCGCAGCCGGGGCACCAGATATGGGGCATATGGGACTCTCTGAGGTAATCTTGTACGTTCGTCATTTTGAAATCACCGCCATTACGTCGTTGTAAAGTTCTTCGGTTTTGAACAGCTCGCCGGAGGCCTTGGATATCAGGCTTACCTTTGCCTTGCCTTCGGTATAGCGTTCAACCTCGCCAACATACTGGCCAAGGTTCATCTCGGGAACGATTATGTTCTTCACGTTCCCGTTAAGCAGGGATTGATATTCGGTCTTGGGGAACGGCCAAAGCATCTTTACGGTGAAAAGACCCGCCTTTATGCCTTCGCTGCGCAGCCGCTTGACTATGTTCATGGAAGTCCTTGCCACGGAGCCGTAGGCCACGAATATATGCTCCGCATCGTCGGTCATATACTTTTCGTTTATGGCAAAGTTGGGGTCGTTCTCCTTCACCTTGCCGTTTATGCGCGCCATCAGCTTTTCATGCACGGCGGGGGTGTTGGTGGGGAAGCCGGTTTCGCTGTGCGAAAGGCCGGTTACGTGGAAATGATAGCCTTCGCCGTAGGCCGCCATCGGGGGAACCATGCTGCCCTCCATGGGCTTGTAGGGCAGGAAGTCCTTATTGGGAGCCTCGGTGGGATGCACGCGGTTGACTATTTCATAGTCGTCCTCAAGCGCAACGCCCTCGCGCATATGCGCAATAACCTCGTCCGTCATCAGCAGCACGGGCGTGCGGTACATTTCCGCAAAGTTGAACGCCTTTATGGTCAGCTCGTACATTTCCTTAACGGAGCTGGGGCAAAGGGTTATCATGGGATGGTCGCCGTGGGTACCCCAGCGGGCCTGCATCACGTCGCCCTGAGCGGGGGAGGTGGGAAGTCCGGTAGAGGGGCCGGCGCGCATTATCATTGCAATAACTATGGGCAGCTCCGCCATGGCAGCGTAGCCTATAAGCTCCTGCTTGAGGGAGAAGCCCGGGCCGCTGGTGGCGGTCATCGCCTTTTTACCGGCCAAGCTTGCGCCGCAAACGGCCGCTATGGAGGCGATCTCATCCTCCATCTGGAGGAACTTGCCGCCTACCTTGGGGAGCAATATGCTGGACTGCTCCGCTATTTCCGAAGAGGGGGTTATGGGGTATCCGGCAAAAAGGCGCATACCCGCCTTTATTGCGCCCATGACGCAGGCTTCATTGCCCTGCAGCAGAATTGCCTTGCTCATTTTTCGCCCTCCTTAATCACTTTGATCGCCAAATCGGGGCAGCGCAGCTCGCACATATAGCAGGCTATGCATGCTTCCTGATTAACCACCGTGGCCTTTTGAGTTTCTTCATCCAGACCAAGCACCTTCTTGGGGCAGAACGCCGCGCATATGCCGCAGCCCTTGCACCATTTCCGGTTGATTTCGATTCTGTTCATCAATACAAACCTCTGCAATCATTTTGGGCAGAGCATACAGTCCCAACTCCGCCGGATATGATTGTACCGCACATTCGTTAAAATGTCCATGTTTATTTTAAATTTTTATTCATTCATAATAGCTGGGCGCGTTTTTTGGCATATGCATAATTTTAGCTTATTTCTCTGGATTTTAGTATTTTCGGCTCCACGGATTCCCGTATTCTTGTATCCTTGTATACAGCATAATCATTTTATATTTTGGTATAATTATGCATTATTTTTTACAGCGAAACAAAATGCGGCAGCAA
>CABSAH010000233.1 GCA_902475645.1 uncultured Christensenellaceae bacterium
CGAGGGCGCGGATAAGCTTGCCGTGGGCGACGAAATAGCCGTGTTCGGCATTATAAAGAACTACAAGGGCACGATAGAGTTTGACGCTGGCTGCACCCTTATTCCCGCCGACGCCGTTAGCAGCGCAAAGATAGTCGCGCGCGCATATGCCCTTGAGGAGGAAGCGCAGATGATGGGCACAAAGACCCTGAAGGGAACAATAGCCTCCGTAGACACCGAATACAGCGCGGAATACGGCAACATAACCGTTACAATAGTTGTGGGCGGCCTTGACGAATACGCCGTGCAGTGCTTCCGCATGAAGGGCGAGGGCGCGGATAAGCTTGCCGTGGGCGATACCATAACCGTTACCGGCGTTATAAAGAACTACAAGGGCACAATAGAGTTTGACGCTGGCTGCACCTTTGCCAAATAACAAAGGCAAATAAAGCTTAAAGGCAGCAAATACCCGGCTTCGCGGTCGGGTATTTGTATATATTCAGCCATTGTTGACAAGGCGCCGTGCATCATGATAAGCTACCCTAAGTCAACATCGGGAGAGAGCATATGAAAAGGATTGATTGGGGCGAGCTGCGCCCGCAAATATCCCTGGTATGGCGGCTTAGCATGCCCGCCATACTAACGCAGATAACCACCATAGCCATGCAGTATATCGATTCCGCAATGGTTGGCGCACTCGGCGCGAACGCGAGCGCGGCAATTGGCCTTGTTTCCACAAGCACATGGCTTTTAAGCGGCATAACCTACGCAATAACGGCGGGGTTTTCCGTGCAGGTTGCGCATCATATAGGCGCAAAGCAGGATGAGGACGCGCGCACGGTTGTTAAGCACGGCATAATAAGCGCGCTTTTGATATCGGGCGTGCTGTGCGCATTGGGCGCAATTATAAGCGGGCCCCTGCCCATATGGCTTGGCGGCAGCGAAACCATTCACCGCGACGCTTCGCTTTATTTTCTTGTATTCGCGCTGGAGCTGCCGTTTTTGCAGCTCAATTCGCTCACCGCGTCGTTTTTGCAGTGCAGCGGGGATATGGTAACGCCCAGCGTTCTTACGGCCGTAATGTGCATTTTGGACATTATATTCAATGCCGTATTCATTCCAAAATACGGCGTATTGGGCGCGGGCATAGGCACGGCGCTTGCCTGCGCGGTGGTAAGCCTTGTAATGCTGTGGCGCTGCTGCGGCAGGGATAAGCACCTTAAATTGAACAGGAACGACAAGAGCCGGTTCGATTCGGCAATACTTAAAAAGGCGTTGAAGATTGGCCTGCCCGTGGCGGTTCAGGAGGCTGCCACAAGCGGGGCAATGGTAATAACCACAATGATAATAGCTCCGCTTGGCGAAATTGCAATAGCCGCAAACTCCTTTGCCGTAACCGCGGAGGGGCTATGCTATATGCCCGGCTACGGAATAGGCTCCGCCGCATCAACGGTTGTTGGGCGCAGCGTGGGCGCGGGCGAGGATGAGCTTGCGCGGCGCTACGGAAACATATGCATAGGCATGGGCGCGGCAATAATGGGCGTAGCGGGGCTTGTAATGATGTTCATATGCCCGCTGCTGTTCGCAATGCTTACGCCCGATCCCGCCGTGCGCGAGCTTTCGGCGCAGGTGCTTAGGGTGGAGCTGCTTGCCGAGCCGCTCTTCGGCGCATCGATAGTTGCCGCGGGCGCGCTGCGCGGCGCGGGCGATACGCTTGTGCCAAGCATAATAAACCTTGCCACAATGTGGGTGGTGCGCATAGGCCTTGCGCTGATATTGATAAAGCCGCTCGGCCTGCTCGGCATGTGGATAGCCATGGCCTCAGAGCTTAGCGTGCGCGGCCTGCTCATGCTCTACCGCCAAAAAACAAGCAAATTCTATACAATGTACGCCGGACAATACAAGGCGTAGGCATATTGAAGCGTTTGGGTTCGCATGGTTGGCGAAAAGAAGGGAGGGGGGGATGAAACAGGCAAAGAGCTGTAAGCTTATTTTGACTCCCTCCGTCTTTTGCTTCGCAAAAGCCACCTCCCTCGGGGATGGAGGCGGGCGGGTGAGCAAACAAACAACAGCCCCGTTGCAACCCCTCCGTCAATTCGCTAACGCTCATTGCCACCTCCCCTTTCAGGGCAGGCTTAATGTAAGAGTTTGTAAATCGCACCAAAAGGCTCCACCGCTTGCGGGGGAGCTGCTGAGCGTAAGCGAAGCTGAGGGGGAATAGAAAAAATCGCAATCCACCTCCGAACCATTCCCCTTTCGGCCACTCACATTCGTTCGTGTCCACTTTCCCCGCACGCGGGGACAGCTTTTGGGCGGTGCTTACACAAACCAAAAGGCTCCCCGGACGGGGAGCTGTCGCCGCAAGGCGACTGAGGGGTTG
>CABSAH010000234.1 GCA_902475645.1 uncultured Christensenellaceae bacterium
TCATAAAACTTGGTGCCTATGGCAATGCCCTCGCCCACGCTCCAGAACATGAACACAGTGTCCATGGGGTCCTTTATGGCCGTGCGGAAGCGGATTATGGAAAGCGCGCCCACCATGCCGAGGCTCAGCGCAAGGCTGTTGTTTATAAGCATAAGCATCAGCGCCGTTACCATTGTAAGCACGATAAGGCTAAGGTTGAAGTTGCGCGAATACATAACGCCGCCAAACGTCTTTTTGTATACAAAGCATATAAAGCCGCCCACAACAAGCGCCATCACCAGCGTGATTATGACCTGAAGCGGGTTCATGCTAAGCGAAAAAATGTCTGCAAATGTAAATTCGTTCATGTTATCCTCCGTATTTGTTAATTATGCTTAAATCCTTCATGCTTCTTTTTTGGGCTGCGGTGCTGCTAAAGCTCAAACTTTCTGCACAGCACATATTTGCTTATGGCACTCCTTTGGCAGCGGTCAAGCTGCAAAAGCGACCTTGCATACGTTGACAGGAAGCGGTTGAACTTAACCTCCAGCACCATGTCCCCGCCGTCTATTACGGGATATGTGGGCAGATTGGCGTTGAACATATCCGTTGCGTGGTACGCCGTGCGTATGTTTTTATCAAACGTTATGCGCACATCCTCCATGGGGAAAACGAACGGCTCGCGCATATAGTCCACTATTACGGCGGGCTTAAGCGCGCGCTGGGCAAATTCAAGGTACATCCTTTTTGCAAACGGCTCCGGCCTGTTCAGCAAAAATGCGCGCCTGCCCAGCATAAGCTGCTCATACTCGTTGCGGCTCAAGCCGACGGACTGCTTTTTTATGTAGCCGTTGGACTTGTGCTTACATTCAAGCTTTATAACATCGTCCCGCATATTGTATATGCGTATGCGGAACTTGTCGCGCTCGTCCGTGCCGTCCAGCTTTTCGCGGAAGGCGGAATCGTCCCTATCGTCAAAATACAGGCTGCGTATAAAATACTTGCCGCCGCTTTTCTTGGCAAACGGGTCCTGCTCCATTGTAAGCGAAAGCTTGCGCTTGAGCAAGGCATAATCGCCTTCCGTAATATAATATTTCAGCTCGTGCCGGTATCCGCTTTCGCCAAGCTGCTTTTTCCCGCTCATCCGAACACCTCCGCCATGTAGCTATCGCTCAATCCAAGCACGCTTTTAAGCTGCTTTTTTATCTCCTCCGGCCGCTTTTGGGCAAATTCCTTTATGCGCGCTATTTCCCGTTCAAAGCCTTCGTATGTGCCAAGGACTTGGCTGTTCTGCTTAACGCCCATGAACGTTTCGCCGTTGAACTTTTCGCGTTCGCGCGCTATTTCCGGCTGAACGTAGCCGTAAAGCTCGTCCACCAAGGCTATGACCCTATCCGGCGCGAATGCGGTGTTCAATAGCTCCGCAAATCTGCGCACGAATTTGTCCCTCCATTCGGCATTGTTCAGCAGCGCCTTGAAAAGCCTTCCGCTCGCCGCGTCCAGCCCCGTATTTCCCATCCTTGCATTGAGGGTCTGATGGTCAACGTTATTGAAGCCCCAGCAGAAATCATAGAATATCCATTTCCATTTGCCGCCCTTGAGCTTATAGCATTGGATATTGTATGTGTCCGTATTGCCGTTGTACACTTCGGCTATCATGTAATCCATAAAGCTGTCCACGTCCATGTTGTCCGTAACGAACTTATAGTTTTCGGCCTTGGAAAGATCGCGCTTGCAGGCTTCGTCATAGAATTCCACCCATTCGGTCACGTCGCCGTAGGTAGTTTGCTTATAGCCCTTGGCAATTATCATGTCCATAACGTTGTCCGTGCCCTCATGCTGCGCCACGAAGAAGCGGTTGCGCTTTTCCTTCAAAAAATACACTCCCCAGTATTCGCCGTTCAAATACAGCACGCATGGCCTGTACGCCTGATAGAGGAAGTCCACGTCCGTACCTTCAAGCAGACCCGCCGCAAGCTCGTCGCGTATTTTGCTGCGGTTTTGATCCTGTGCGCCCGCGCGCAAAACCAGCGCCTTGTATTCGGTAAAGTCCAAATTGTCAAAGAACTTATACTTCATGCGGTCCTCGCCGTATTCGTCCCGCGCAACTATGTTAAAGCCCTTCTGCGCACGGCCGCGGCCGTAGCTGCCCGCAATGCGTATGCCTATATTCTGGTTGAATACCTGCCGCTTCGTTTCCCCGTCAAACATGGCGAAGTTCGCCGCCCGCTCCCACGCATTCGCATCTGTTCTATCCCGTTTGTAATAATTTGCCGTCAGCAGCATATCGCCATACGGAAGATCGGGGTCAAAATTCTCGCCGTAGGCATATATGCCGGTTTTGCTGTCCCAAAGGTT
>CABSAH010000235.1 GCA_902475645.1 uncultured Christensenellaceae bacterium
ACGGCATAGGAGAGGAACACGGGATTGCATTCAACGTCCCCGCCGCGCAGATTGAACAGCCATGCGATATCGTCAAGCGTGCTTAAAACGTGCGCGTCGGCGTCCTTTTCCTCAAGCACACGGCGAATGTCCGCAAGCTTATCCGCCGCGCTTACGCCAACGCTGTCCAGCCCCAGCACATATACCGGCGCGGAGGGCAGGGCGGGGCGATCCTTCCAAATTTCGCCAACAAGGTCCATGTCCTCCTCAATGGTCATGTTCTTTGTGGAAAGCGTCTTTTCCATGCGCATGGCGGTTGCGGCGGAAACCGTGCGCCCGTCCATGCCTATAACGGTGCCCTCGGGCAGGGCGGAAAGGTATTCCATTGTTGTGGGTACGCCATCCTCGCCCATTTTCATTAGCTTAACGGGGGAGCCTGCAAGCTGCTCCTCCGCCTGAATGAAGTAGCGGCCGTCCACCCACAGCGCGGCCTCCGCCATGGTGACTATAAGCGTGCCTGCGGAGCCTGTGAAGCCCGTAAGATACTGGCGGGACTTGAAATACGGATTGACGTATTCGGAAAGATGAAAGTCCGCCGTGGGAACATAGTATGCGCCCACGCCCCTTTGCTGCATAAGCGCCCTTAGCTCATTAAGTCGTTGTGCAATCATCTATGGGGAAGCTCCTTTCTTTTAAGGCAGGCGCAAAGCAGCTTAACCGCATTATCCACGTCCTTCATATCCACGGTTTCAACGGGGGTGTGTATATAGCGGGTGGGTATGGATATGCAGCCGGAGAGTATGCCGCCGCGCGTGCGCTGTATGGCGCCGGTATCCGTGCCGCCTGCGCGAAGCACCTCGCGCTGATAGGGGATATTGTCCTCCTCCGCCGCGGCCTCGATGAATGCGCGCACCACGGGGGGAACTATTACGGAGCTATCCATAACCTTTACCGTGGGGCCGCAGCCTAAGGACACCGCCATGCGGCTGCATTCGGGAATATCGCCAACGCCCGTAACGTCAAGGCTTATGTTAAGGTCCGGCTCTATTGCGTATGCCGCAGGGCTTCCGCCGCGGCAGCCGACCTCCTCCTGCACGGTGAACACGGCGTAAACGTCATGCTCGCTCTGCATCTGCTTCATGGCCTCGGCCACTATTGCGCAGCATATCCTGTCGTCCATTGCGCCGCAGGCCACGCGCTCGCCCAGCTCCACGTAGTTGGTAACGTAAACGGCCATATCGCCTATGGCAACCTTCTTTTCGGCTTCCTCGCGGCTTGCGCCGCCAATGTCTATATACAGCTCGTTAAACGTGGCCTCATTCACGCCGTGCTTGGCGGTGTTTTCAAAATAGGTAACGCCCTTTACGCCGTTTTCAAACACAACCTCGCGCGCGGTGGATATTATCGGATTAACGCCGCCCACGCGGGCAACGCGCAGGAAGCCCTTTTCGTCTATGGCAACCACTATGAAGCCTATCTGGTCCATGTGCGCGCTCAGCATTATCTTCTTTCCGCTTGTGCCGCGCTTATGGGCTATAAGGTTGCCCATGGTATCGCGGTATACCTCGTCCGCATAGGGGGCGACGTATTGCTTTATAGCCTCGGCAACCTTATCCTCGCGTCCGGAGGGGCCGTATGCGCCGAGTATGTTTTTTATCATAGTTGTATCCATAAATCAAAGCACCTCGTTGAATTTTTTGTTCTTTAGGAAAGCGTCCGCCAATGCGTATGCGCCCATAATATCGTCCGTATCGGCAATGCTGGCGGGGGAATGGATATAGCGGCACGGCACGGAGATGCAGCCGGTTTTGCAGCCGGCGCGCATACGCTGCGCGGGGCCTTGGTCGTTCGCGCCGGTGGTGCCCTGCCTGGGCTGCCACTTTATGCCCGCGGTGTTGGCGGTTTCGGTAAGCGCCTTGAACATATCGGGCGAAACTATGGTTGCGTTATCCATGAACGATATGGCCGGGCCGTGGCTCATCTTTGTAACGAAGCCAACGTTTTTGACCTCCGGCATATCGTTTGCGGTGGTGCCCTCAAGCACTATCACAACATCGGGCGCAACGCTGTATGCCGCCGCGTACATTCCGCGAAGGCCGACTTCCTCCTGCACGGTGAACACGCCGTAAAAATCGCATTCGTAATCGTTGGCCAAAAGCTGCATCAGTATTGCGCAGCCCACGCGGTCGTCAAGCGCCTTGCCCATAACGCGCTTTTCGCCAAGGCGCCTGAACTTGGTGGCAAAGCCTATCCTGTCGCCCGGCTTAACGTATTTCAGGGCGTCGTCCTTATCCTTTGCGCCAATGTCAACAAAAAGCTCGCTGTGGCC
>CABSAH010000236.1 GCA_902475645.1 uncultured Christensenellaceae bacterium
CAAAGCAGGTAAGGTTCACGCCTATGCCGTACAGCTCCAGCATCTCCGCCTCCTTAACGGCGTTGGCAATGCATAAAAGCTCCTCGCGGTTTTTATAGAATACGCCCTCGCGCAAATCGCCCATATCAACCATTATTACAATGCGGTGGCGCCTGTTCTGCCGCGCGGCTTCCTCCGCAATCAGCTTAACGGTGCAAAGCTCGCTCTGCTGGCTTATATCGCTGTATGCAACAACGTCCGCCGCCTCGCACGGCTGCGCTATGCGAAGGAGGTACTTCGGCTTATCGGTCCTTAGCTTTTTCAGGTTTATAAGGCGCGAATCGGCAATGAAGTCCGCCTCGGTGCGGTTCATAAGCTCCGCTATGGGTTCATCGGCGCAAACGCATTTGCTAACAAGGCCGATGCTCAACCCCTGCGCATGGCACATGGAAACGAGCGCGTCCATATTGTGCTTCAGCTTTTTTGTGTCAACTACTATGCGTGGGTACATGGTTTTTTCTCCTTTATATGCCGAGCGAATGCTTCATAAGCGCAAGCGCCGCGTCGGGGTAATGCTTGCTGAGCACGCCGAGTGACGCCATTATATAGTCGTTATCGAAAAGCGTCCTCAGCTTGCCCGCCTTTGGGTAAAGCATCATGCCTGATGTATTGCAGTCCGCAAGCGCGCGCAAAAGCTGCTCCCTGTGCGGCAGGCGCGTAAGCGCACCGCCCGTGCCTATTATGGTTTTAACCGCGGTCAAATCCTTGCCCTCCGCAACGGTGCGCCGTCCGTTGGGCGTGTAGATATAGCGCAGCGTGCCCGCGTGCCGTTCAAGCGCGGCAAGCCCCGCTTCCCTGCAAAGCCGCTCCGTCAGCCTGAATTGCTCCGCGCTTTGGGGTATGGGCAGATAGCTTGCCATAACCGCCGCCGTATCTATTCCAAGCTCCGCATTCAGCGCGTCCGCGCCTATGCGCTCAACAAGGTTCTTTGCGTTTACATAAAGCCCAAGGTCGCCTTCAACCGTGCGCTTTGCAAAGGGCTCCGGCGTTGTGAGCAATATGCCTATTTCCTCGCTGCCGCCCGTTACGGAGTGTACGTCCGTCGTCGCGCCGCCTATGTCCACGGCCACAACGTCGCCTATTTCGTTATACACAAGCTGAACGGCCTCCATAACCGCGCCCGGGGTGGGCATTATGTGTCCCGTCACCATGTCGCGTATATGCTCCATGCCCGGGGCCTTTATAATATGCTCCTCAAACACCCTGTGTATAATCCTGCGCGCGGGTTCAATGTTCAGCTTGTCAAGCTTTGGGTATACGTTTTCGGTAATTGTGCAGCTCATGCCCGCTTTTTGGAAAATATCCTCCACGGCGCGCCTGTTCTGCACGTTGCCCGCGTATATTACGGGCGCATTTACGCCGCTTGCGGCTATTGCGCGGGCGTTATACAGCGCGGTTTCCTTTTCGCCGTAATCCGTGCCGCCCGCAAGCAGTATAAGATTCGGCCTTGCTTCTTTAAGGTCCTCGATGTCGTATTCGCCAAGCTTGCCCGCGGTTGCCATTGTGACTATCGCGCCCGCGCCGAGCGCCGCCGCCTCCGCAGCCTTAACGGTCATATCGTACACAAGCCCGTGTACGCACATCCTAAGCCCGCCCGCCGCGCTGGACGTGGCAAGCATTTCGCCGTATTCTACTTTGTCCGCGCCGAGGTTTGCTTTAAGATCCTCTATCGCGCCGTTTAAGCCTATGCGCACATCGCCCTCCAAAACGCTGGTGGGCGCCTGCCCCTGGCCTATAAATTCGGGTTTGCCGCTCCTTATGCCGCAAAACGCATTGATAAGCGTTGTGGTGGAGCCGATTTCCGCAACAAGAACATCTGCTTTCATGTGTACCTGCCATGAATAAAATTGTGTGGGGGGAAGTCCGTTGGCTTTTGCCTGTTTTCCGTCAACCCCTCAGTCGGTGGACGAACTCCCTCAGTCAAACCTTCGGTTTGCCAGCTCCCTCAGCGAGGGAGCCTTTTGGCTTGTGCAGCCGTCCGAAAGCTGTCCCCGCGAGATATTCCCCCTCAGTCACGGCTTGCGCCGTGCCAGCTCCCCCGCAAGCGGTGGAGCCTTTTGGTTTGTGCAAGCTCCGCCCTAAATGCCTCCATCTTAGAGGGAGGTGGATGCGAGTGAAACGAGCAGACGGAGGGAGTAAAAAGAGGCACGCAGCTCTTTGTCTGTTTCAACCCCTCAGTCAAACGGACTCCCTCAGTCAAACCTTCGGTTTGCCAGCTCCCTCAGTGAGGGAGCCTTTT
>CABSAH010000237.1 GCA_902475645.1 uncultured Christensenellaceae bacterium
GCGGAAACCACCACGCTCTGCGTCATAACGGGCATTGCGGCCTCTATCATAAAAACGCTTTGCGCCATTCCGCCTATATTGAACAGGCGGCACATCAAAAGCATTATCAGCGGCGATATTATAAAGCGCATACCGCTCACCACCCATATGCCGGCATCGGGCTTTAGATTTTTAAGCCCCGTTTCGTATATCAAAAAGCCTATGTATATAAGCGCAAGCGGCGTTACGGTGTTGCCCATGTATTTTGTAAAGCTTTCAAGCAGGCTTGGGAGCTTCACGCCCGCAAGCAGAAGCGCAACGGATATTAGCAGCACAATAAGCGGCGGGGACGCAAGCTTTTTTGCCGTTTCCTTTACGGTTGGCCTTTTTTCGCCCGCGCTCATGTATATCATGGTTGCGCCTATTGCCCAGAAAAAGAATGTGTTCATCATATAGAAGCACATTTTATATAGCATTTCGTTCAATACGAACCATACGGCGTGCCCTCCGCGCCGAAAAGCTCCGTGCATACGGGGTAGCCTACAAACAGCGAATTGGACATTGCGCACATTACCGTAAACCCGCCGAAGCGCCTGCGGCTTATTTTCATGGCCTTGGCAACGGCAAGGGACACGGCAAGCATAACAGCATTGTAAAGCATGGGCGTAAGCAGCAGCGCGCCCGCGCTTTTAATAAGCTCCACGGAAAAATCCGTGAATACATTGTGTATGCACATGCAGGGGACGGATATGTTCACAAGCAGCTTTATTATAAAGCTCTTGTGCTCCTTTTTCATCAGCCCCAGCCTGCCCGCTATGTAGCCCACGGCTATGAGCATAAGTATCAGCACCACGGCCGATACGCTATCCGCTAAAGAATTCATGCCTTTTCAACTACGCCGACGGGGGCGGCAAAAAGCCTGCCGCCCCCGCCATGCGTTCCGCTTACAGCTAAATTATTCGGAAATTTTGCGGCATTCAAGGTAATACCGCTTTTCGTTCGCCTCGCCCATGGAGAAGGTCTTGCGGGGGAGTGCGCCGTCGAATATAACGGTCTTAAAGAAGGCGCTCTTGCCCATGTTGGGCAGTATAAAGCCTATGTTGCCGTCCTTGCGGCCCAGCCCGTCCACAACCTGCTCGCCATGGATATAGTCTATCGTCGCGCCCTCGGTTTCCTTTATGAATATGTCAAGCGCGTTTTGCAGCGTGCCTACCTCAAGCTGCGCCGCGGGGTCGCTTACCTTAAAGTAGCCGTAGCCTTCCTTTATCATAAACGGCAGCATATGGCACTTGGGGCAGGCGTTGGCGGCCATGGCCTCGTCCCGCTCGGCCTTGGAGCCGTATATATGCATTTCGGTTTCGCCGTTCTGCTCGCTGAGCTTTGCGCTGAGCCACGCGACTGCCTTCTTGGTATCCACGCCGAACACAACGCGGTGTATAGGCTCGAACTCTATGCCCGAATCATGCACGTTTTCAAGCTCCACCAGCGCATAGCGCGCGGGATGGTTCGCGGCCTCCTCGGGGGAAAGGTTCTTTTTAATCTGCTCCCAGTTGGCCTTTGCCGTGGCGAAGGAATGGTTGCCGTCGCCCATGGCGAAAAGCAGGCTCGGCGCATCGGTGCCGTACTTGGCGGAGAATACCTCCGGGCTTGCAAGCGCTTCAAGCGCACGCAGCGCGCGGCTTATACGCGCCTCGTCCTTTACAAAATAGCCCTTTATGTGGCCGCCGCCCTGCATAAGCTCAAAATCATAGCGCTTTTCGCTTTCGCCCACGCTTTCGCCTATCGGCTCAATAACGGTGCGCTCGGGGTCGTCTATAAGCACCAGTATGTGCGGCAGCTCCACCGGCGCGTCCTTCCTTATGCGCAGGCGGGGCGGTATGCGCTCAACTATCGTGCCCTCGGTGGCGCGTATAAGCGTGGTTGATCCCTTTGAATAATCGTAGCATTCAAGGTCCAGCGCAACCATTATGCCGTGGCGCACGTTGGCGCCCGCGCGGCGTTCAACGTACATTATGCCGCAGCCTATGTTTTCAAGCACGCCCGTATCAAGATAGCTCTTCATTGTGGCGTTTATTTTGTCTATGCGCTCGGCCTCGTCCGGCTTTTCAAGGTACATTTCCGGCAGCATAAGCCTTAGCGTGGACGGAGCATCGCCCACTATGCCTTCGGTTTCCTGCCAATAATCGGGCTGGGAGGTGAACTGGTCGCATGCCACGACCGCCCATTTGGTCATGTCCGTCCCTTCCTTAGGGAGCAGAATTTCGGGGATAAGCACCCCAACGCTGTTTT
>CABSAH010000238.1 GCA_902475645.1 uncultured Christensenellaceae bacterium
CAGAAAGGGTTTTGAAAGATGGTAACACTCAAAATCGACGGAAGAACAGTCCAGGCGGAGCCTAACTCAACCGTGCTTGAAGCGTGCTTGGCGCAGGGAATAAAAATCCCCACGCTTTGCAATCTGAAGGACATCAACAATATAGGCGCATGCCGCATGTGCCTTGTTGAGGACGCCAAAACCGGCAAGCTTCAGGCAAGCTGCGTGCTGCCCGTAAGCGAGGGGCTTGAAATAAAGACCTCCACGCCCAAGGTGCTGGAGGCGCGCCGCGCGGTGCTTGAGCTTATTTTAAGCGATCACGACCGTTCCTGTCTCACCTGCAAGCGCAATCAGTCCTGCGAGCTGCAAGCCCTTGCCAACGAAATGGGCATAGAGGATATCGAGTTCCCGGGCGAGCGCATAATAAAGACCATTGACGAATTAAGCCCAAGCATAGTAAGGGATAACAACAAATGCATACTCTGCCGCCGCTGCGTGGCCGCCTGCGCCAAAACCCAGGGCGTGTTTGCCATAGGTATGCAGAACCGCGGCTTTAAGACGCAGGTAGGCTCCGAATTCGGCAAGAGCCTGAACGAGGTTGCCTGCATCAACTGCGGCCAGTGCATAGCCGCCTGCCCCACCGGTGCGCTTACCGAAAAGGACGCCACCAAGGAGGTTTGGGCCGCGCTGAACGACCCCGATAAATACGTTGTGTTCCAAACCGCGCCCGCCGTCCGCGTGGCGATTGGCGAGGAATTCGGTATGCCCATAGGCACGCGCTGCACGGGCAAAATGGTCACCGCCATACGCCGCTTGGGTGCGGACAAGGTATTTGACGTTGACTTTGCCGCCGACCTTACCATAATGGAAGAGGGCACGGAGCTGCTGAACAGGATAAAGAACGGCGGCGTGCTGCCCATGATAACAAGCTGCAGCCCGGGCTGGATAAAATACTGCGAAACGTTCTATCCGGACTTTATACCCAATCTTTCCACCTGCAAGAGCCCCAACCAGATGCAGGGCGCGGTGACAAAGACGTATTTTGCCCGCCAGAACGACCTTGACCCGCGCGACATTTATGTTGTAAGCGTAATGCCCTGCACGGCCAAGAAGTTTGAAATTGCGCGGCCCGAATTCGGGCGGGACGGCTACCGCGACGTGGACGCCAACCTTACCACGCGCGAGCTTGCCCGCATGATACGCCAGGCGGGGCTTGACTTTGTGCATCTGCCGGATGAGGAATTCGACGATATGCTCGGCGAATCCACGGGCGCGGGCGTTATATTCGGCGTAACGGGCGGCGTTATGGAGGCGGCCCTGCGCACGGTTGTGGACGTGCTTACGGGCGAGGATATGCCGCGGCTTGAATACGACGATGTGCGCGGGCTTGAGGGCATAAAGGAAGCCACAGTAAGCGTTAACGGCACGGATATAAACGTTGCGATAGTACACGGCACTGCCAACGCCGCAAAGCTGCTCAACGCCATACGCGCGGGCGAAAAGACATACCATTTCATTGAGGTTATGGGCTGCCCGGGCGGCTGCGTTACCGGCGGCGGTCAGCCGATAGTGGATGCAAGGACGCGCTACTATGTTGACCCGCGTGCCGCGCGTGCCGCCGCAACATACAGCGAGGATGAAGCCATGGCCATACGCAAGAGCCATAAGAATCCCGCCATACAGAAGCTGTATGCCGAATTCTTGGGCGAACCCAATTCCCACCTTGCGCATGAGCTGCTGCACACCACCTATGTTGACAGGAGCAAGGAAGCATAAGCGCGAGCTGCGCACTAACACAACGACCGCCGACCCAATCAGCAAGGGCCGGCGGTCTTTTCCGTATCCGCAAAAGCGGTAGAGCCGTTAGCGTGGCATGTGGTATAATTATTAAGAATCTCATTCGTGCGCAGGAGGGGCAGCTATGGGGAAAACAATGGACATAAAGCAGTTCTGGAAGGCGGTTCTTGCCCAGAATGAGGGCGAGATAAGAAAGTATTTCCATGCCGATGCGTATGTGAATTGGCATTGCACCAACGAACGCTTCACCGTGGATGAATTTATAATCGCAAATTGCGAATATCCCGGGGAGTGGGAAGGGGAGGTTGAAAGGGTGGAAACCGTGAACGACCTTATAATCACGGTCACGCTTATATATCCAAAGGACAGGAGCGCATATTATCACGCAACCTCGTTTATTCAAACAAAGGACGGTAAAATTACGGCAATGGACGAATACTATGCCGATGACGGCGCGCCGCCGCAATGGAGATTGGATAAGCGCATAGGAAC
>CABSAH010000239.1 GCA_902475645.1 uncultured Christensenellaceae bacterium
TGTTCCAATGCTCCCTTGCGGCAATTATGGGATCTCCGCCGCCCATTTCTATGAACTTTACGGCAGGCAGACCGAGACAGCGGGCAAATATCTTATCCACGGGGTCGGTTGTGCAGGAGATGGAAAGCTTGCCGGGCTTGCCGGTAAGCTCATATACGTCAAACTGCTTTTCATAAATGCAGGGATGGGTTATGAACTTATCGTAATCCACCATTGTGCAAAGCACGTCAAGATGCATGAACTTGCGCGAACGGGGATTATTGAATACCAAAATGCGCTCGAACCCTTCGGCGAATACGCGGTTGGCAAATGCTTCAACGGCGGCTATGCTTGTGCGCTCCCCGCAGCCGATTGCAAGCAGCTTATCGGAAAGGATTAGCACGTCCCCGCCCTCTATGCTGTATTTCTGCTCGTTATCGTACCAAAGCGGCACGGGCGAGGCGGTGAACAGGGGATGATAATCGTGTATATAGCGGGTGAACAGCGTTTCGCGGCGGCGCGAAGCCATGCTCATGCTGCTTATCACCATGCCGTTGCCTATGCACATGGACGTATCCCGCGTAAAGTATATGTTCGGCATGGGATCGAGTATAAAGGGATAAACGTTGGTGACCTCCAGCGCTATGCGGCAGCCGGGAATGGCTGCAAGATCCTGCGGGCGTATGCCGCGGGCCACGGAATCGAACAGCTCGCTCGGCGTTTTCGGCAGAAGGTATGCGCGTATTGCGTCCTTAACGGCTTCGCCGGGAATGGGGCTTTGGGCTATAAAGTCCTCAATGTACTGAAGCCTTAGCTTTTCTGTTGCAATAGCCTCGCAGAAAAGGTCCTTGAGGTAATATACCGTTGTGCCGTTTTCCCTAAGTATTTCGGCAAAACGGTCATGATCGCGTTGCGCCGCGGGAAGATACAGCGTATCGTCTATGAGCATATCGTCAAAAAAGTCCGGCGTGACCTGATTGAGCTCGTCGCCGGGACGGTGCAGCATAACGGCGTTAAGCTTGCCTATTTCGGAAAATTGGTTTACGAATCTTTCCATGCGCCACCTCATAATGTATATTTTGTTTGCATATACATATTGTATATACAGCCTTATTATACAGCACGAATGGGGCGTTGTCCATAGCGCAAAGCGTTATAAACGGGCAAAAACGCGCAGTTTTGTTCAAAAACGGCATTGAATATAATATATTTGTCAAAGAAATGGCGAAATGCGTCCGCGCCCTTGTTTTGCGCACAAAATAAGAGTATAATTACCAATATAGGTCGGGATAGCCCGGCATAACGAATATAACTAAGTGTTAAGGAGAAAAGATATGGTTTACGACAGGATCTATAACTTCTCTGCCGGCCCCTCCATGCTTCCGGTAGAAGTGCTTGAAAGCGCAAGGGACAATATGCTCAACTATGAAGGCAGCGGAATGAGCGTGATGGAAATGAGCCACCGCTCCAAGGCCTACGACGATATAATCGTTAAGGCCGAAGCCCAGATGCGCAAGGTAATGAACATCCCCGATAACTACAAGGTAATATTCATGCAGGGCGGCGCAACGCTTCAGTTTGCAATGGTTCCGCTCAATCTGATGAACAAGAACCACAAGGCCGATTATATCGTAACCGGCAGCTTCTCCGGCAAGGCCGCCAAGGAAGCCGAAAAGTACGGCAAGGTAAACATTGCCTGGACTGGTAAGGACATAGGCTTCTCCCGCATACCCCGCCAGGAAGAGCTGAAGCTTGACCCCGAGGCGGACTATGTGCATATCTGCTTCAACAACACCATATACGGCTCCTGCTGGGATTATATACCCGATACCGGCAACGTGCCCCTGGTTGCGGATATGTCAAGCTGCATAATGAGCGAGCCCATAGACGTATCCAAGTTCGCCCTTATCTATGCCGGCGCGCAGAAGAACGTCGCTCCCGCGGGACTGACCATAGTTATAGTGCGCGAGGATATGCTGGGCAACGTTAACCCCATCACCCCCACCATGTGCGACTATACCATAAATGCAGAGGCCAAGAGCATGCACAATACCCCTCCCTGCTGGTGCATTTACATATGCAAGCTGGTAATGGATTGGCTGCTTGAAAACGGCGGGCTTGAGGCACGCAAGGCGCTGAACGAAAAGAAGGCCGCGCTGCTTTACGATTGCCTTGATCATTCCGATTTCTATACCACCACCATTGAACCGGGCAGCCGTTCCAAGATGAACGTCCGCTTCAATACCCCCAATGCGGATCTTGACGC
>CABSAH010000240.1 GCA_902475645.1 uncultured Christensenellaceae bacterium
CGCTGAGCAAGGGGCAGAAGCAGCTTGCGGCATACATAACGGAAAACTACGACCGTGCGGCATTCATAACCGCATCTAAGATGGGACGCATAGTGGGCGTAAGCGAATCGACCGTTGTGCGCTTTGCGTATGCGCTTGGGTATGACGGATATCCGGAATTGCAAAAATCCTTGCAGGAATTGATAAGGAATAAGCTTACAAGCGTGCAGCGCATTCAGCTTACGGGCGACCTTCAGCCGAACGAAGTGCTTAAATCCGTGCTTAAATCGGATGTATCAAATATCCGCGCCACGATAGATTCAATAGACAATGCATCGTTCAATGCGGCCATAGACGCCATGCTTGAAGCAAGAAAGGTATACATAGTCGGCCTTATGAGCGCGGCGCCGCTTGCGCAGTTCTTGGCGTATTACCTTGGGTTTGTAACGGATAACGTTATAATGGCGTCGGGCGCGATGGGCAATATATATGAGGATATATTCCGCATAGGCAGCGAGGATGTCTGCATAGGCATAAGCTTCCCGCGCTACTCAAACCGCACCATAGATGCGCTGGAGTTTGCCCGCGGCAAGGGCGCAACAATTATAGCAATAACTGACAGCGTATCCTCCCCAATAGCAGAAAAGGCGGAGCATGCGCTGATTGCGCGCAGCGATATGGCGGGCTTTGCGGATTCGCTCGTTGCGCCGCTTAGCCTTATAAACGCAATAATAGTCGCATGCAGCCTAAGGCGCAGGGAGCAGGTATCCAGCGCCCTGAGCCAGCTTGAGGGCATATGGGACAGCCACGGAGTATATGTTACCGGGGAGAGCGGCAGGGAATGAGAATAATTCTGATACGCCACGGGCAGACAAAATGGAACAGCGAGGGCCGCGTGCAGGGAAGAACGGATATTCCGCTTAACGCGCGGGGCGAGGCGCAGGCGCGGGCCGCGGGAGAATGGCTCAGCGGCAGAAATATAGACGCCGTATATGCATCGCCGCTGCAAAGGGCGCACGCTACCGCAAAGGCCATTGCAGACAGGCAGGGGCTTTGCGTAAGGCCGATTGACGACATGATAGAGATTGACTTTGGCTTATGGGAGGGCAAAACAAAGCGCGAGCTTGCGGTTGAGTTCCCCGAATTCTGGACGGACTGGTCATGGCATCTTGACGAGCAAAAGAGCGCCATGATGCGGGCCGAATCGGCGTACATGATACTGGAGCGCACAAAGCGCGCAATAGATGCCGTTATGGATGAAAATGCCAAGGATGCAACGGCCGTTATAGTAAGCCACACAATGCCGATAAAGCTGCTGATGGCGGATGCCATGGGTATTCCGCTTGAAAATATGCCGCATATAAAAATAGATAACTGCGGCATATGCGAGCTGGAAATGAGGCGCGGCGAAGCAAGCAGGCTTATAACATGGAACGAGAAGGGCTTTTTGGCAAGAAAGGGGCTTATATGAGCCGCGTAGCCATAATAGGAGGCGGCCCCGCGGGCATGATGTGCGCGGCGGAAGCTGCCGATAACGGCCACAGTGTAACGCTTTATGAGCGCAACGAAAAGCTGGGTAAAAAGCTGTTCATAACGGGCAAGGGCCGCTGCAATTTGACCAATTCGGCCGATATTAAGGACTTTTTTGAAAATATACCGCGTAACCCGCGCTTTCTTTACAGCGCGCTGTACGGCTTTACGAACGACGAGCTTGTTCAGGCTATAAACGCGGAGGGCGTGCCGACAAAGGTGGAGCGCGGCGGCAGGGTTTTTCCCGAATCCGATAAATCGAGCGATATATTGCGCGCAATGGCAACCCGCGTGAAAAAATCGGGCGCTCAGGTAAGGCTCAACAGCCGCGTGAAGGCGATAACAAAGCATGAAAACGGCTTTGAAATAGATCTTTGCGGCAGCAAGGAGCATTATGACGCGGTGGTGCTTGCAACGGGCGGCGCAAGCTATACCTCAACCGGCTCCACGGGGGACGGCTATAAGCTCGCAAGGGAATTAGGCCACACCGTAACGCCGATAGTGCCAAGCCTTATTTCGCTTGAAACGGAGGAGGATTGGCCCAAGGAGTTGATGGGGCTTTCGCTCAAAAACGTTGCGCTAAGCGCCTATAATAAAAAGAAAAAGCTTGTTTACAGCGAGCAGGGGGAAATGCTGTTCACCCACTTCGGCGTATCCGGCCCGCTGGTGCTGAGCGCATCAAGCCGCATTGCGGACGATCCCGCAGGCG
>CABSAH010000241.1 GCA_902475645.1 uncultured Christensenellaceae bacterium
CGAGCATTGGTATGGACACCTTGTATATTATGTAATCTATTCGCTGCTGATAGTGACCTTCGCTTACTTCTACACCACCATTTCCTTCAACCCCGTGGAAATAAGCAAGAACCTGCAGCAGAACGGCGGCTTTATACCGGGCATACGCCCCGGCAGGCCCACCGGAGAATATCTGCAAAGGATAAGCAACCGCCTTACGCTGTTCGGCGCGCTCTTCCTTATGATACTGGCCATAGTCCCCACGGCGCTGCTCGGTGCATTCGGACTCAGATCCACATTTGGCCCCACGAGCATACTGATAATGGTCAGCGTTGCCCTGGAGACAAGCGCGCAGCTCGAGTCCATGATGCTCATGCGGCATTACAAGGGATTCCTTGGCTAAGAAAGCCGGAAAGACACTATGAAGCTTATATTTCTTGGACCTCCGGGCGCCGGTAAGGGCACCCAAGCAGAGAGGATAAGCAAGCTTTATGGTATAGCCCACATCTCCACAGGAGATATGCTCCGCTCCCGGATGCGTGACGGCACGCCGATGGGGGCGGAAGCCAAAGGCTATATCGAGCGGGGCGAACTGGTTCCCGATGCGCTGATAGTGGCAATGGTCGCGGAGCGCATAAAGGAAGCCGACTGCGAAAACGGATTCCTGTTCGACGGATTCCCGAGAACGGTTGCCCAGGCGGAAGCCCTGAACGATATATCGGACATTGACATGGTGATAGATCTTGCCGTACCTGAGGAGCGGATACTGGAGCGCATTGGCGGCAGACGCATGTGCTCCGGCTGCGGCGCAGGATACCACACATCAACCTATCACAAGGATACCTGCGAAAAATGCGGCGCACCCCTTTATATAAGGGACGACGACAAGCCGGAAACGGTTAAGAACCGCATTGCCGTATACGAAAGGCAGACAATGCCGCTTATTGAGTATTACGCTGGTAAGGGCAAGCTCAGCCAAGTAAACGGCGATAATGCGCCGGACGATGTTTACGCAGACGTTGTGGCCGCTACGGAGAGGCTGAAATGAGCGAACGCATCACGATAAAGAGTCAAAGGGAAATCGAACTCATGCGTGCGGCGGGCGCCGTGGTAAGGGATACGCTGCTGCTGCTTGAAAAAAGCGCGGCAATAGGCATGACGACCGAGGAGCTGAACAAAATCGCCGATGATTTTATCCGCTCGCAGGGCGCAATACCGAGCTTCCTGAACTACGAGGGCTATCCCAAAAGCATCTGCACAAGCGTGAACGAACAGGTGGTGCACGGCGTCCCGGGCGGTTATAAGCTCAAGGATGGGGATATACTCAGCGTGGACGTGGGCGCCGTACTGAACGGCTACCACGGCGATGCGGCCCGCACTATACTGATAGGCAACGTAAAGGACGAGGTCAGGCAGCTTGTTGAAGTTACAAGGGAGTGCTTCTTCCGCGGAATGGAGCAGGCGGTTGCGGGCAACCACATTGCGGACATAGGCGCCGCGGTGGAGCAATGCGCGCATGAGCATGGCTACGGCGTTGTACGCGAGCTTGTGGGTCACGGCATAGGCACCAGCATGCACGAGCCGCCCGAAGTGCCCAACTTTGTTGAAAAAAGGCACGGCAGGGGAGCGAGGCTTTATCCCGGCATGACGATTGCAATCGAGCCGATGATAAACCTCGGCACGGCGGATGTGGTAGTGCTGAAGGACGGATGGACGGTGGTAACGCGCGATGCAAAGCCATCCGCCCATTACGAAAACACCGTTGCGATAACCGCAAACGGAAAACCCGAAATACTTACGCTTTGAGGTGCAGCCTATGGCTGAAGCTGACAAGACGGGCGGCCTGAAGGGACGGATAGCCGTTTCAAAGGCCGGAAGGGATAAGGGCGTTCGTTACGCCGTGACAGGCACGAATGACGACGGGACGGTACTGGTGTGCGACGGAAAAGTGCATAAGGTACTAAAGCCCAAGAGGAAGAAGCCCAAGCATCTGCAATTTGAAGCCGGGCGGATAGAGGGTATAGACGATATACTTTCCGCAAAGGGCGGAACGGCGGATGCGGCTTTACGCCGCGCACTAAAAACGGGCGCGGTTCACCATGAGGACGATATAGTTAAGGAGGTATAGCTTGTCAAAGACCGATGTTATCGAGGTTGAGGGTCTGGTTACAGATCTGTACCCCAACGCGATGTTTGAGGTAGAGCTCGAAAACGGGCACAAGATATTGGCAA
>CABSAH010000242.1 GCA_902475645.1 uncultured Christensenellaceae bacterium
TGTATCGTGATATGGGCGATGATGAGCTTATTGCGCTGCTGCAAAAGCTGAATCTGAGCAAATTCGCATCGCGGGAGGGGCTGAACGCCGTAATCAGCGAGGGCGGCAGCAACCTTTCGGGCGGAGAGCGTAAAAGGATAGCGCTTGCCCGGACATTGCTGCGCAAGGCGCCCATCACCATAATTGACGAGCCGCTTGCCAACGTGGATTCGGAAACAGCCGAAAAAATTGAGGATATTCTTAGCGAATTATCGGACGGGATTGTTTTTGTAATCACGCATCATTTTTCGGAGGACAAGAAAAAAGCCTTTGCAAAGGAGCTTCGCTTCGGGGCATAACCGCACGGGACGCGGCATGACTCCCGGAACCGCAAGTGCGGGGCATATCGTGAGGTAGCCCCCTTCATGCGTCAACCATAACCGACAATATATAACCCTCCGTATGCACCAAAGCGTGCGGAGGGTTTTGTTGTATGCATAAATTAAGCCGTTGCGGGGCGCGGAGCGGGGTTAGGCTTCGTCGCCCGTTTTATGCGGGGATGCTTTTTTTGAAATTGCTTTGCTGCATACAATGAACGCGGCGTAGCCCATGCACGCGCCGAGGGTGTTCATAATAAGGTCGTCAATATCGCAGCTTCGGCCTATAAAGTATTGAATGAACTCGATTAGGAAGCTTGTGCCGAAGGCTATCAGCACCGTTTTCCACCATGCCCTTGTGCGCTTAAAAACAACGGGGCACAATAGCCCGAACGGGATGAACATGCCTATGTTGCAAAGGAGCTGAATAACCATTCTGCGGTATCCCATGTCATACGTTTGGCTCAGCCAAACAAACGGTTGCAGATTAAGCATATGATAAGCATTGTCAAACGATATGCCGCCCCAGAATATGGTAAGGCTGACAAGGCTTAAAATATAGGACAAAAATACATAGCGGGGGATATGGTAGGCAAGCGGCATTTTCCGTCCCTTGCGAATAAGCGCATATACGGCGTAAATTACCGCGCCGAGTAAAAACATGGGCACAACATTGAACAAAAAGGTTCCTATAATCATTTCAATTCCTCCAATCCGCCCCGCTTGGCGGGCGATGAACGACGGTAAACGTAAGTAAAGCATACCATGCAAATATGAACAAATCTACCGTCTGCGCATAAAAACGCCCGAAGCTTTTTGCTGCGGGCGCTTTCAATGTCAATTATGCTGTTCGGCCTTTCGGCTTCGGGGTCATTCGGCTCCCCTTTCGCCGAAATCATGCGCTTATGCGCCTATGCGCCTCAGTCCACCCTTTCGTCGCCCCAGAAGAACAGCGCAACCGTGCCGGGGCCGGTGTGGCTGCCTATGGTGGTGCCGATGCTGTTTATCAGAACCTTGCCGTTAAGGTGCGGGAACGCGGCCTCAACCTGGTCCGCAACGTAGCGCGCGTCCTCCATGCAGGCGGATTGGGAAATATAGCACTTGCCGGAATAATCAAGGCCGTTTTCGGCATGCTCCTTCATTTTTTCAACTATTGCGTTGAGCACCTTTTTCTTGCCGCGGATTTTATAGCGCGGGATAAGGCGGCCCAGGTTATCCATGTTAAGCAGGGGGCATATGTTCATCACCGTGCCAAACCAGCCCGCGGCCTTGGATATGCGCCCGCCCTTAACGTAAAACGTAAGGTCTGTGGAAAGGAACCAATGGTGCAGGCGCAGCCTGTTCGCCATTACCCAGCTATAAACTTCGTCTATGCTTTTACCCTCGTCGCGAAGGTCGGCAAGCTTATCCATAATAAGGCCGTAGCCGGAGGACGCGCCAAGGGAGTCCACAATGAGTATCTTGCGCTCGGGATATTTTTCGCTCAGCTCCTTTGCGGCAAGCGTTGCGCTGTTGCTAACGCCGGAAATGCCGCTTGAAAGGGAAACGTGCAGAATGTCCTTGCCTTCTTCAAGGAAGGGGGTGAAGTAGGCAATAAATTCATCCGTATTTATCTGGCTGGTGCGGGTGTCCGCGCCGTTTGCCATTGCGGCATAGAACTTATCGAACGGGATCGATTCGCCAAGGTCGTCCGGATAAGCCTTGCCGTCAAGGAAAAAGTGGAAGCAGATATAATGAATATCCCTGGATTCGAAATGCTCGCGCGAAAGGTCCGCCGTGGAGCAGCAGCTAAGAATATATGCCATAGGTAATCCTCCTTGGATCAAACGTATCTAATATGCTTTATTATATTA
>CABSAH010000243.1 GCA_902475645.1 uncultured Christensenellaceae bacterium
TATTCGCGCGCCATCTGCTGAAGTAGTTTCATTTCTCGCTCCGTCATAGCGTACCTCCGAATAATGATTATTATTTATATTTCACGCCGCGCCCCCTCTATGCCCTGCGCGGCGCAAAGTCCGAATTATATTACAGATTGTCCGTATTCTTAACGCCTACATAGGGCAGATTGCGGAAATGCCCCTTATAATCAAGGCCGTAGCCTATTACGAATTCGTTGGGTATAACGAAGCCCACATAGTCCGGCGAAATGGCACATTCGCGCCTTTCGGGCTTATCGAGCAGGCAGGCGATCCTGAGGCTTGCCGGCTGGCGGGTTTTCAATATGTTGGTAAGGTGGTTAAGGGTAAGGCCGCTGTCCATAATATCTTCAACTATAAGCACGTGGCGGCCGGTTATGGAAAGGTCCATATCCTTGGTGATGCGCACTATGCCGGATGTGCGCACGCCGTTGCCGTAGCTGGAGATGGACATGAAATCCATTTCAAGGTTGCAGGTCAGCTGACGGGAAAGGTCGGAAAAGAACTGCACCGCGCCCTTTAGTATGCAAAGAAGCACAACGTCCTTGCCCGCGTAATCCTCGGATATCTGCACACCCATCTCCTTAACGCGCTCGCGTATCTGTTCCTCGCTTATCAATATGCGCGCTACGTCTTTTTCCATTTCGTTTATCATGCTGCATTACCCCTTCCTTGGCCGTGCTGCGGCCAACTTTATTTTTGTATGAATTCTATTTTAACAGCGCTTTTGCTGTTAACGTCCAGCTTTATGCATTCCGCCGCGCCAAGCCCCGGTGCAAACAGAATTTCGCGGCCGGCGGCTATCAACGCAAGGTCCCTTTTATCCCGCGGGAGCTTTGCGTCTATATAGGCATCCTTCAGCTTTTTGCTGCCGGGCGAATTTATGCGGTAGAACCTGTCCCCTGCGCGCCTTTGCCTTACAAGCGCGTTCCGCGCAAGCTTATCCGCATCCACGCAGGCGGTGTATCTGTTGCGCGGCCTGTCCGTAACGGCGCAGGGCGTTACGCGGTATGTTCCCGCCTCCGTTTCCGTTTCCCCGTTTAGGCAAAGCGGCACCTCCCATTCGCCCGTCTGCGTTACGTAATGCCCAAAGCATATCAGCTCATAGCTCGTCCATACGTCCGCGCCCGGTATTTCTATCCTTGCGCCCGTGCGCGCGGACAAAAGCTTTATTATGGCGTCTATATGGCCGCGTTCGGCGTCGGTAAGCGCGCCTATTTCGCCCAATGCCATGCGTATGCAGCGGCTCAGTATAGGCCGCGGCAGCCCGTTTAGGGCATATCTGTCAAACCCGTCCTCCCGCCTTGCGGCGTCCAGCTCCTTTTGCGCTATGGAGCAAAGGTAGCCTTCATCCTCGCTCAGCATTTCGCCCATGGAGCAAAGGCTTTCCACAAGGCGCGGATTGAATTCCCGCTTTAGGTAGGGTATTGTTTCTATGCGCAGCCTGTTGCGCGTGCCTTCGGCTATAAAGTTGGTTTCGTCCGTGCAGTAGGGCAAATTCTCGCTTGTAAGATAGCTTTCTATATCCGCCTTGCCCACGCATAAAAGCGGGCGTATGATGTCCCCCCGCATAGGCGCCATGCCGCACAGGCCGCGCAGGCCGCTGCCGCGCACAAGATGCAGCAGTATGCTTTCCGCCTGGTCGTCCATATGGTGCGCCACGGCTATTTTATTCGCGCCGAAAAACGCCTTGGCCTCTTCAAGAAAATCGTAGCGCAGCATACGCCCCGCCTGCTCCAGCGTTTCGCCCCGCTGCCGCGCAAGGCGCGGAATATCCGCATAGCCGCCGTATACCCTTATTCCGTAAAAATCGCAGAAGTCATGCACAAATTCGGCGTCCTCATGCGCCGCCTCCCCGCGTATGCCGTGGTTAAGATGCGCCGCGCATATTGTAAAATCAAGCCGCGTGCAAAGCGATTTTAATATGTGCAGCAATGCAACGCTGTCCCCTCCGCCGCTTAGGCCGATAAGCACCTTGTCGCCCGGAGAGATGAGTTGATGCCGCAAGATATATTGTTCTACCCGTTCACGCATAGCTGCTGCCTCCTTAACGACAAATTATACTACTATAAGTATACCTTTTACGGCGGCATTTGACAAGGGACGCCGCTGAATCTATAATGATATAAAATAGATTTTTAGGAGAGATACATATATGAAGCTTGGTGTGGTGGGTCTGCC
>CABSAH010000244.1 GCA_902475645.1 uncultured Christensenellaceae bacterium
ATCCGCCAAAAGCGGGTGGCAGCTATATGAGCCTTCTATGATTATGTTCGCCGCCGCGCTCAGCCTGACGGATGGGAGAAATCTATCCTCGTGGCAGGCATACGGGCGGTATACGGCGTCGCTGCCGGATTTCAGCGGCAGTATTATTTCATTCCTCAGCCGCTCGAAATCAATGTTCCCGCCCGGCTTTGCCATGCGCTCCGCCGTGCGCAATGATAGGGGAATATAAAAATCATCCATATGCACAACAGCGCAGTTAAGATGAGCCGAAAGCTTGGCGGCAAGCGTTGTTTTGCCTGCGGCGCAGCGTCCGTCTATCGATAGCATATAAGGCTCACGTGGCTGCATATCCGCTATCAGCCCAAGCACGGCGGAAACGTTAGCGTCATTCATCAGCAGCTTCCGGTATTTCGGCGCGCCTGAATTTGACTAAGCCCGTTTTGTCCAGCGCAAACATGATTGCGGGGATAAGCACAAGCTGAACTATTATTCCGGGTACGGCGTTGACGAACGCGCCCGCCATGAACGCCTGCCATGTGAACGCATTGCCCTGAAGCCCCAATATCACTATTTGCGCAGCGCCCCAAATAAGCCTGCCGGCAAGCATGGCAATTATCATGGAACAGTACAGCGCAACAATGCCCTGCTTACGGGCGCGGCTGTACAGGAAGCCCGCCACAAAGCCGTATGTCGCCAGCTCAAACGTCATGGCCAAGGCAACATAAAAGGGCGGCATAATGAAAAACAGGCTGCGTGTGAGCGGGAGTATAAGGCCGACTATTGCGCCGTATTGCCAGCCGCATATAAGCCCGCAAAGGAACACGGGAATATGCATGGGCAGCAGCATGGAGCCGAATTTGGGAATCTGCCCCGTGAGGAAGGGAAGCACATAACCGAGTGCTAAGAATAATGCCGAAAGAGTAAGGTTTCTTGTGTATTTGCGCATACGTTCACTCCTTTTCTAATATGCTGTATTTGAACAAATAATATGATACTATGTTTGGACCTGAATTCAAAGCTTTTTCTGCTAAAATGTTAAAAGTGTATTATGCATAGGCACTAATTTGCTCAACGGTGCGGCGAAAAAACGCGGTTTAAGACCTAAAAAACGCGCGGCGGACAGGGAAGGGTGCAGGAATCGAAAAAACGGGCGCAGCATTGTAAAAAAACGCTTGACAACGCAGGGGAAAGACTATATAATAGCCAAGGTCAAAGCAGAAGCCCCGCTTCTCACCCGCCGGCAAGTGCGCCAGGCGCGGTAAGTAAACAATGAGTATTGCGATTTTTCGTAAGTATATCATAGGTGGGTGCTTTGCATCCACTATTTTTTTACGGAGGTGTACCAACATAGCCAGTCAAGAGCTCTTGATAAACGAGGAAATTCGGGACGCAGAAGTCCGCCTCATCGACGAAAACGGCAATCAGCAGGGCGTTGTTTCCATAGACGTCGCGCTGAGAATGGCCGAGGCTGCCGACCTTGACCTTGTTAAGATCGCACCCACTGCGGTTCCGCCGGTGTGCAAAATTATGGACTACGGCAAATACCGCTTCGAACAGATCAAACGGGAAAAGGAAAACCGCAAGAACCAGAAGGTCATCGAGCTGAAGGAGATTCGCCTTTCCGCAACAATCGATCAGCACGACATGGAAGTGAAGGCGAAGGCCTGCAGGAAGTTCCTCGGCAACGGAGACAAGGTAAAGGTTTCCATTCGCTTCAAGGGCCGCCAGATAAAGCACGGCGACATTGGAATGGACGTGATGGACGCTTTCTATGAAATGGTGAAGGACGCGGCATCTGTTGACAAGCCCGCCAAACAGGAAGGGCGCAACATGATAATGATACTGGTGCCGAAGGCAAACTAAACAATTTATCCAAGGAGGAAATACCCCATGCCAAAGATCAAAACCCACAGGGGTGCAGCTAAAAGGTTCAACCTTACCAAGGGCGGCAAGGTCAAGCGGGCTAAGGCTTACAAGAGCCATATCCTGACCAAGAAGAGCACCAAGAGACTTCGCGGACTGCGCCAGACTGGTTACATCGCCGAGTGCGAGGCCAAGAAGGTGCGCGAACTCATCCCGTATAAGTAAGGAGGAACAAACAACATGGCAAGGATCAAAAGGGCTGTAAACGCCGTTAAGAAACGCCGCAAGGTGTTCAAGCTTTCCAAGGGCTACTTCGGAGCCAAGTCCAAGCAGTA
>CABSAH010000245.1 GCA_902475645.1 uncultured Christensenellaceae bacterium
CCGGCGTTATAACCGGCGATACCACCGGCGCAATAATCGGCGCCATGAAGGACCATATTATAAAGACCCTTGTGGGCCGCGATGTGGACGATTTTGAAAGCGTTACCAAGGCGCTTAACGGCTGCATAGTGCATAACACCTCCGCCCGCGCCGCGGCGGATATGGCGCTTTGGGATCTTTACGGGCAGCTTCACAATATTCCCGTATATAAGCTGCTTGGCGGCGGACGCAGCAGCATTGTGACCGATATTACAATAAGCGTAAACAAGCCCGAGGAAATGCAGCGCGACGCTATAAACGCGGTTGAGCGCGGCTACGACTGCCTTAAGGTAAAGGTCGGAAGCGATCCTTCGCTTGACGTTGCGCGCCTTAGCGCAATACGCGAGGTTGTGCCCAAGGATATCTGCATCCGCATAGACGCCAACCAGGGCTGGACGCCCAAGCAGGCCGTGCGCATACTGAACAATATGCAGGAGCGCGGCCTTGATATAGAATTTGTTGAGCAGCCCGTAAAGGCGCTGGATTTCGACGGCATGAAGTACGTTACCGAGCGCAGCTACGTTCCGGTTCTGGCGGACGAAAGCGTATTCAGCCCCGCCGACGCGCTGAAGATAATGCAGATGGGCGCGGCGGACATGGTGAACATAAAGCTTATGAAGTGCGCCGGCATAACCAACGCGCTCAAAATAGCCTCCGCTGCCGAGGTTTACGGCGTGGAGTGCATGATAGGCTGCATGCTTGAAGCGAAGATAAGCGTTACCGCCGCGGTACACCTTGCCTGCGCAAAGAGCATTATTACCAAAATAGACCTTGACGGCCCCGTGCTTTGCAAGGAGGACCCCATCATGGGCGGCGCGGTATTCAACGAAAAGCTGATTTCGCTGCCCAATGAACCCGGCCTTGGCATAAAGGGCATAGAGGAAGGCAAAATACAATACATAGACTGATACCCCCTAAAACAAAAAACGCAAAGGAGGCCGAAAACATGGACTATCGTGAAATGGCGGGCAATACCGTATCGCTGCTCGGATACGGATGCATGCGCTTCCCAACGACCGAATCGGGCGAAATTGACGAACCGCGCGCGGAAAAGCTTCTGCTCAGGGCATATGAGCGGGGCGTGAATTATTTTGACACCGCATGGCCCTATCACAGCGGCAAAAGCGAAGCGTTCGTGGGCAAGGTGCTTTCAAGGCTTGACCGCGGCAGCTATTACGTTGCCACCAAGCTGCCCATGTTCACAATAGAAAGCCTTGATCATGCGAAAGAGGTATTCAATACCCAGCTTGAGCATCTTCAAACTGACCACGTTGATTATTACCTTCTTCATTCGCTGGATGAAGCCAAATGGCAAAAGGCGCTTGATCTCGGCATACTCCCCTTCCTTGAAGAACAGCAGTCGCTCGGCCGCATAAGGAAGCTCGGCTTCTCATTCCATGCGCCGTATGCCGTATTCAAGCGCATAATCGATTACCGTGATTGGGACTTCTGCCAGATACAGTTCAACTATATGGATACCGAGCATCAGGCGGGTCTGCGCGGCCTTGAATACGCCCGGAGCAAGGGCATAGGCGTGGTGGTCATGGAGCCTGTGAAGGGCGGCACGCTTGCCGCGCTCCCCTCCTATGCTTCCGCCCCGCTCAATGCGGCGGGCCCGGGCAAATCCATGGCGTCGTGGGCGCTGCGCTTTGTTGCCGGCTTTGATAACGTAAGGGTGATACTCAGCGGCATGAGCAGCGAGGAGCAGCTGGAGGATAATCTTTCCACGTTCTCCCCCTATGTGCCGTTCAGCGACCATGAAATGGCTGCGCTGGACGAGGCCATAGCCGCGCTGAAGTCCCGCCCGAACAACGGCTGCACGGGCTGCAAATACTGTCTGCCCTGCGCAAGCGGCGTTGAAATTCCGCGCCTGTTCAGCATATGGAACGACTATCAGCGGTATCAGAACGAAGGCGAAGCGGCCGCGGATTACAAGAGCATTTCCCCGCTCGGCCGTGCGCAGAGCTGCATACGCTGCGGCAAATGCGAGGAGCGCTGTCCGCAGGGCATAAAGATACGCGCCGACCTTAAAACAATAGCGGCTCAGCCCTGGGCAAACGCATAATAGTACAAAATAAGCATAAAGGCTGCTGTAATAGTAGCTACTCATAAAACAGTATCAACAACAAACTGAAACAGGGTAGCTGTC
>CABSAH010000246.1 GCA_902475645.1 uncultured Christensenellaceae bacterium
GAATTACGAACGGCAGTGAGTAAGGCGACCTTGTTCCAACCAGAGTGGCCCTGCGTAGCAGGGAGGGCTGGAAATTCGCTGTAAGCGAATTTTCTGAGGGAGTCCGTTATTACTGAGGGGTTGAGGGAATAAAGCAAAGCCCCGTTACCCTCTCCACACTCTATCGTCCGCTGCGTCCGCTGCGTCCGGAAGCCCCTGTTTGTCTATGTTTTTTACCGGACGATGACTGGACGATGAATTCTATCGTCCGGTGTTTAATAAATCAATCTAAAATTGGCTTGCACTCTTTCTGCCTTTTTTTTGCGCAAATTTTGCCTTTTTTTTGCACTTGCATTGCGCTTTTGGGCGGAGTATACTGTTTATGATGGAAAAAACGGCTCAGACCGCCTTCCCCTTTAGCTTGGGGAGGGCTTTTTTTATGCCCGTTTTGCCCGTCTATTTTTATTTTTTGGGAGGAAATCCATATGACAGAAACAGCAGTTGAAACCGCCCTTACGGGCAGCGAGGCCGCCGCAGCCGCGCTTGAGGCCATGCGCGCCACGCGGGAAAAGCTCCGTGCCGAGGCGCTTGCGCGGGAGGAGGAGCAATTCATTGCCGATGAACGCCGCGCCGCAAAAGCCGCGGGGGACAAGCTAAAGGCGGACGAAAGCTACCGCCCCGGGGCAATAAGCATTGACGGGGAGGAAAGCCCCGCCTTGCTTGGCAGGGACATAATAAAGGGGTGCGGCACCTGCGTAAACGCATTCCAGCTTGCAACGCTCAGCTTCCCCGAGCCGCGCCCCATTGTGCAGCAGCTAATTGTGCCGGGCGTAACGCTGCTTGTTGGCGCAAGCAAGATAGGCAAAAGCTGGCTTACGCTTGATATGTGCCTTTCAATCGCCACGGGCGCGCCGTTTTTGGGCAGAAAAACACAGCGCTGCCGCGTATGGTACATGGCGCTGGAGGATAGCCCCAGCCGCATGAAAAGCCGCCTTATGCGCATAACCGACGGCGCAGTCAGCTACGATGCATTCAATCTTACATTCATATTCGATTCACCAACCGTGAGCATGGGCTTCACGGAAAGGCTTACGCGCGCCTTTGATAAAAACATAGCCGAGGGCAAGCGCGAAGCCAACCCCGAGGTGATAGTAATAGATACGCTTCAGGTGATACGCGGCATGGCGGGGGCGGGAACAAACGCCTACGCCGCCGATTATAGCTTCATACGCAGCATGAAAGCGGTTGCGGAAAAATACGGCGTGGCGATAGTGCTTATACACCACACCAACAAGCTTAGGCAGACGGATGACCCATACGAAAAGGTATCCGGCTCAACCGGCCTTATGGGCGCGGCGGACACAACGCTTTTGCTTGAAAGGGCGCGCGGGAGCGATGATGCCACGCTAAGCGGCGTGAGCCGAGATGTGTACTTTGATGACATACCGCTGCGCTTTGATAAGGGCTTGTGGCGCGTAAGCAAGCCGCGAAGCGAGCCTAACGCCTACGATGCGGTTGATTCCCCGCTTTCGCTGACACTATGCGAGCTGTTCACAGCGGCGGACTGCAAGGACACGTTCATATCCTATGCCGACTGCATAAACCTAATCCGCGAGAACGGCGGCATGCCGCCCGCAACGGGGCGCGAGCTTGCGCGGCAGATAGATTCGCTCATGCAAAAGCACCCCACGGAGCTGGGCTTTAGGGTGCAAACTGGGGTGAAGTGCAATTCCGTGCGGGGAATAAAGCTAATCGGCGTTAGCGCTACCGGACGATAAAATTCATCGTCCACTCATCGTCCGGTAAAAAACATAGACAAACAGGGGCTTGCGGACGCAGCGGACGCAGCGGACGATGGAGTGTATATTGCCGTTAGGGTTCTTTAACAGGGGGCGGCTCGGAGCCGCCGCGCGCCGTTTACACCGCCTTACAAACTCTTACATTAAGCCTGCCCTGAAAGGGGAGGTGGATTTTGCGAAGCAAAAGACGGAGGGGTTGCAACGGGGCTTTGCTCTTTTTTACTGTTCCCCCTCAGACAATCCGCCTAACGGCGGCTTGCCAGCTCCCCCGCTTGCGGTGGAGCCTTTTGGGATTGTGCAAACTCCGTTCCTCCAAAAGCCTCCCTGTCGAGGGGTTCGAGCCGAGCGCGTCCGGTGGACGATGAAGCGAGGGGAGAATCGGGCGGAATA
>CABSAH010000247.1 GCA_902475645.1 uncultured Christensenellaceae bacterium
TATATGGATTGGAACTCCGCCTCCTCGGTCTTGGCCGTTCCGGTCATGCCGGCAAGCTTATGGTACATCCTGAAATAATTCTGGAACGTTATTGTGGCAAGCGTTTTATTCTCGCGCTCTACCTTAACGTGTTCCTTGGCCTCCAACGCCTGATGCAAACCGTCGCTGTAACGCCGGCCCATCATAAGGCGGCCCGTGAATTCATCAACTATAAGCACCTGTCCGTTCTGCACAACGTAGTCCTTATCCCGCGTGAACAGGGCGTGCGCCTTCAATGCCTGAATTATATGGTGGTTTATTTCGGTATTCGCAGCGTCCGAAATATCGTCTATGCCGAAGAACGCTTCCGCCTTGCGCTGACCCTGCTGGGTAAGCGCTACCGTGCGCGCCTTTATGTCGCACATATAGTCGCCGCTTTCCTGCTGCGTTTCGCCAAGCATAACATCCGCCTTGGAAAGCTTTTCGACGTTTTCGCCCCGCACAAGGCGGCATACAAAGCGATCCGCCTTAGCGTACATATCGGTAGATTTTTCGCCCGTGCCGGAAATTATAAGCGGCGTGCGCGCTTCGTCAATCAATATGGAGTCAACCTCGTCCACTATTGCGTAGTTAAGCTCTCGCTGCACCATCTGCTCGCGGTAAACCACCATGTTGTCCCTAAGGTAGTCGAAGCCGAATTCGTTATTAGTGCCGTAGGTAATATCGCAATTATAGGCGGCGCGGCGTTCATCGGAGGAAAGCTCATGCACAACGCAGCCCACGCTCAGCCCGAGGAAGCGGAATATTTTGCCCATCCATGCCGCATCTCGCTTGGCAAGATAATCGTTAACGGTAACTATATGCACGCCATGCCCGCTCAGCGCGTTCAAATACGCGGGCAGCGTTTCGGTTATGGTTTTGCCCTCGCCCGTTTTCATTTCGGCAATGTTGCCGCGGTGCAGCACAATGCCGCCGTAAAGCTGAACGTCAAAATGCCGCTGGCCTATCGTGCGCATTGCGGCTTCCCTTACCACGGCGTAGGCTTCGCACAGTATATCGTCCTCGCTTTCGCCGTTTGCAAGGCGGGCCTTGAATTCATCCGTTTTTGCGCGCAGCTCATTATCCGTAAGCGCGTGCATATCGCCCTCAAGCCCGTTTATTCTTTTTACCAATGGCGCAAGCTTTTTCAGCTTCGCCTCGCTGGTGTTGCCCAGCAGTTTATCCATAAAACCCATGGTTATCGCCTTTCTTACGTAATACATACCATCAGTTGACAAGGATACACAAGGTTTTAGGAGCCAAATAGCACGGCATAGCTGTGTCGTCCTCACTGGAAATACATCCAGTATTCCTGCATTCGTCCTCCTTGCTCTGCCATACTCTTTGGCTTCTAAAACTCAAAGACCCTAAAGGAATTGCTTTGAGGGCAATCCAAGGCCGAGGAGCGCAGTACTACTGGAGGTAATTCAAGCGACGAGAACGCAGGAGTGTCCCAAAGCTAACCTTTAGGGCTTGTGTGCTCTTATCAACTGATGGTAATATTGTAGCACGGGAAGGGCGTATTTGGCAATCAAACCGTGCAATGTTGGCAAAATTAACACCCTATACACAAACTTTGCGCCCCTTAATGCCCCAACGGGCAAAATACATGGAAAAACAAGCAAAAACGGCTTGCTTGGAACAGCGGCGCCATGCTATTATAAAAACACAGAGCGAAAGATGAACCTTATCGGATGCGTGTAAAGCTAAAAATTGCAGGAACGAAAGGAGATGGAACATGAAACGGATAAGCATGATTTCGGCATTGCTGCTTGCCGTGCTGATGGCGGACTGCGCCGCGGCAACAGCGCCGTGTGAGACGCAAACGCCCGAATTGCCGCCGCAGGCGGAAACGGCAATGGATTCAGAAGGCATAGGGGAAAATCAGAAACGTCTTTTGGACATTGCCTTTGACGATGAGTATGAATGCTCCGCTGCGGAGATAGTGAACCGGGAAGCGATAAGAAAGTTCCAGGAGGAAAATCCGCAGTATTATCCCACCGTTTCCGAAGAACCGGAAGAAGGTATTACTTCCGAAGAAACAGGGAAACTACAGGAACGCCTGATGAATTGGGATAAATAATAATCTAACGGCCAAAGTTAACACCCCGTATACAAA
>CABSAH010000248.1 GCA_902475645.1 uncultured Christensenellaceae bacterium
ATCCGCGGCAGCGCCACCTGCGAGCTGATAATGGAAAACTGCATCGTTCCCAAGGAAAACCTGCTGGGCAAGGAAGGCAAGGGCTTTGCCATAGCCATGAAGACGCTGGACGGCGGCCGTATAGGTATTGCAAGCCAGGCGCTGGGCATTGGCGAAGGCGCCGTGGAAGAAACCATAAAGTATGTGCAGGAGCGTAAGCAGTTCGGCAAGCGTCTTTCCCAGATGCAGAACACGCAGTTCCAGCTTGCGGATATGCATACCCGCATGAAGGCCGCGCAGTTTTTGGTATATTCCGCCGCGTGCAAGAAGCAGGCGTATGTTGAGGCCGAGCTGGCGGGCAAGAAGGGCGAAAGCTACTCCGCAGACGCCGCAATGGCCAAGCTGTTCGCAGCCGAAGCCGCAAGCGACGTTACCCGCAGGGCCGTTCAGCTTTACGGCGGATACGGCTATACCCGCGAATATCCCGTGGAGCGCATGATGCGCGATGCGAAGATAACCGAGATATACGAAGGCACCAGCGAAGTCCAGCGCATGGTCATCGCGGCCAACCTTGGCGTGAAGTAAGGAGGCAGACATGAAAGTTATAGTATGTGTAAAACAGGTTCCCGATACCTCCGGTAAGGTAGCCGTCAATCCGGACGGCACGCTGAACCGTGCCTCCATGCAGACCATAACCAACCCGGACGATATGAACGCCGTTGAGGCCGCCCTCAAACTGAAGGACGAAACCGGCTGCAAGGTAGTTGTTGTATCCATGGGTCCCCCGCCGGCAATGGGCATGCTGCGTGAGCTGCTTGCCATGGGCGCGGATGAGGGCGTGCTTATAAGCGGCCGTGAATTCGGCGGCAGCGATACCTATGCCACCAGCCAGATAATCGCCGCGGGCATCAACCACATAGGCGTTGAGAAGGACGACATAGTAATGTGCGGCCGTCAGGCTATCGATGGCGATACCGCGCAGGTTGGCCCCCAGATTGCGGAAAAGCTGCATCTGCCGCAGGTCACCTATGCCGCCAAGATAGAGAAGGAAGGCGACACCATAACCGTTCAGCGTATGCTGGAGGATGGTTACATGACCGTTAAGGTGCAGACGCCCTGCCTCATCACCTGCATAAAGGAACTGAACGAACCCCGCTACATGAGCGTGGGCGGCGTATATGAAAGCTTTAAGAAGCCCATCGCCGTGTTCGATTTCAACACATTGAAGGATGATCCCCTCATAGACCTGACCACCATCGGCCTTAAGGGCTCTCCCACCAACATATTCAAGTCCTTCACTCCTCCTCCGAAGGGTGTTGGCCAGATGCTTGAAGGCGCCGACAAGGCCACCTGCGACGGACTTGCCGAAACGCTTGCCGCCAAGCACATTATCTAAGGAGAAAGGAGAACGAACATGGCTTACAACAGCATGGATATAGCCGCCTTTAAGGACGTTTGGGTATTTTGTGAGCAGCGCGAAGGCAAACTGATGCCCACCGATTTCGAGCTTATCTCGGAAGGCCGTAAGCTTGCGGACGAGCTGGGCGTTAAGCTCTGCGGTCTGCTGCTTGGCGACAATGTAGAGGGTCTTTGCAAGGAGCTTGCCGGCTACGGCGCGGACAAGATAGTCCTTTGCGAATCCCCGCTTCTTAAATATTACACCACCGATGCTTACGCCAAGGTGATATGCGACGCAATAGAGGAGCTTAAGCCCGAGGTATTCCTTATCGGCGCAAGCACCATAGGCCGCGACCTTGGCCCCCGCTGCGCGGCAAGGCTGCACACCGGCCTTTGCGCGGACTGCACGCATTTGGATGTTGACGTACCCAAGTACCTTGACTTCCTGCGCACCAGCTCCACCCTTGATATCGACAACATGAAGTTCGATATGGAGGACCGCAATTTGAAGATGACCCGTCCGGCATTCGGCGGTCACCTTATGGCAACCATCATATGCCCGCGCTTCCGCCCCGCAATGGCAACCGTGCGCCCCGGCGTTATGCGCAGGGCCGAGTTCGACCGGGCGAAGGCCGACGCCGTTGAAATCGTCCGTCCCGATGTCAAGCTGACCGAGGCAGACGTGCATACGGAGGTTGTTGAAGTCGTTAAGGCCGCCAAGAAGATAGTTGACCTTGTCGGCGCGGACTTCATCGTTTC
>CABSAH010000249.1 GCA_902475645.1 uncultured Christensenellaceae bacterium
CGCAAAGGCTGTTATAATCGCACCATTTACATTCCGCTTTATTCTCCCCGCTAATAAGCGGATATGCCTCCGCGTGGCCCTTGGCTATTTCGCCCGCGGTTTTTTTTGCCCTGTTCACCGCAAAGGCAACCGTGCCCATAAGCTGCTCCTCGCTTAGCCGCCATCCGCTGCGCACCGAAGGCTGAACGTCTTCCCCGCCGCCTATTTCAATTAGCCTTGCGTCATTAAGGCAGGCCCCGCGCAGCCTGAATTCCTGCAATATGCGCGTGCCGAAATCCTCCTTGCCGGAGGGCTTTATTATGCCTTCATGCACGGGCAGATAATACATACCCGCCGCGCGCTCGGCGGCGCCCGCGGCCTCTATCGCGGCAATATACAGCGGAAGCTGAAGCCTTCTGCCGTCCACAATATCATGGCAGTCAAAGTCTGCTCCGCCCTTGGTTTTATAATCTATCACGCGGATGAATTCCTCTTTGGATTCGGATGTATAGCTGTCTATGCGGTCTATCCTGCCGCTTAGTATATATCTCCCGCCGCCGGGCAGCTCCAATATAAGCTCGGGGTAGCGCTTGCCCATGCCGAATTCAACCTCCGCGCCGCTTATGCCGAACTCCCCGCGCCGCAGCTGCTCCACAACCGCATATGCCGTGGCCTTCACCCGGCGTATAAGCCGCGCCCCCGCCGCACGGTTCCGCGCGGTATCCATAAGCACGCCGTTGTTATGCTGCGCAATAAGCTTGGGCAATACGGCGTCCAGCAGCGCTTCAAGCTCATTGTCCGTTATGCTGCCGTCCCCCTTGCCCATTGCCATAAGCTCCCCTGTAAGCAGTGACATGGCCTCGTGGCAGAATATGCCCTCGTCCGTTTTGCGCTCGCGGTATTCCCTGCGCGGATAAAGCCTCAGCCCCACTGATGCAAAATGCTTGAACGGACAGCCGTTGAAGCTTTCTATTGACGTTATTCCGCCGCGAAGCGGCGCGCCGTAAAGCCTTTGCGCGGCATCCTCGCCAAAGGGGGCAACGGATATGCTCGGGAACAGCGCCGACGGCAGCGACGCAAGCTTTTCCGCATATTCATCATCCGAATGCAGCGCGGCGTAAAGCTCGCCCGCGCGCTTATCCATACGCCCGTTTTCAACGCCCGTGCGAAGCTCCCGTATAAGCGCGCTGTATGCGCTCGGCGCGGTTGAGGCGGCCTCGGCCTCTATATCGGTTTTAATCGAAACATCGCCGAACATATCCGCTATGCGGTCCATCAGCTCGCACGGGGTCGCCGTATCGCTGCCGCTGCCCATTGTATAGGAAAGCCAAAGCTTATCCGTGGGCTTTGTTACGGCGCCGTAAGCATCACCGAATTCCTTGTCGTTAAGCCGCGCGGTATTCGGCAGTTCGCCTAAGCCCATTGCGTTCAGCGTATCGCGCTCATCGTCGTCTATCATGCCGCCGTCGCCGTAAACGGCGGGGAAATGCCCGTTTGCCGCGCCCAATATTATAAGCGCGCGTATGCTGCGCGCCTTGCTGCGGCCAAGGCTGCCCAAAATAAGCTGATCCGCCGCCGCGGGAATAACGCCCACGCCGTATGCCTCTATGCCCTCCCTGTAAACGGACGCAAATTTGCGGTTGGATATTTTGGCGTCGCCCAAAATGGCGTACATCTGGTCCATAACCTCAAGCAAAAGGTTATACACCTGCGCAATTTCATCGGCGCGTTCAAGCCTGCCCTCCGCGTTCAGCCGCTCCGCTTCCTCGGCAAGCTGCTCCCTAAGGGCTATATCCACCGTGTATCCGTAAAGCGCCTTTGCCTTATCGGCGGCGGTGGGGCCGTCCTTCAGCCCCTCGTTCAGCCTTTCAAGCGGCTGCATCATTATCCTTCGCGCTTCCTCCGCTTCCCTTGGCGCATCCTCGCCAAAGGGGGACCTAAACGCGCTGCCGCGTATGCCGCGCGCTATGGCGTAATTTTCAAACTTCTCCGCCTGCTCCGCCGTTATGCCGCACAGCCCGGTTTTGGCAAGGGCTATCATATCCTCCCTTAAAAAGCTGCCGCCCGCCGCGCGCAGGGCAAGCAAAGTGGCTTCGCTTGCGGCGTAGCTTGCAAGCTTGCGCTTTGTATCGGTAAAAAACGGTATGT
>CABSAH010000250.1 GCA_902475645.1 uncultured Christensenellaceae bacterium
TGTGCAATCACTGCCCCAAAAGCTGTCCCCGTTTACGGGGAAAGTGGCACGAAGTACCGAAAGGGGTGCGGGTTGAAGCCGCTAAGCGCCGTTTTTCACCACCTTACACCCTCTCTCGTTAAGCCTGCCCTGAAAGGGGAGGTGGGTTTCGCGTTAGCGAAAGCCGGAGGGGTAAAACCGTGGCTGCGCTATTTATCGTCAACCCCTCAGTCACGGCTTGCGCCGTGCCAGCTCCCCGTTCGGGGAGCCTTTTGGCTGCGGTGCAACCTCCACCCCCCCAGCCTCCCTCCCCGAGGGAGGTGGATGCGAGCAACGCGAGCAGACGGAGGGAGTCAAAAGAAGCTTGCAGCATTTAGGTTGGTTACTCCCTCAGTCAAACCTTCGGTTTGCCAGCCCTCCCTGCTACGCATGGCCACTCTGGTTGGAACAAGGTCGCCTTACTCACTGCCGTTCGTAATTCTCCCTGTTCCTGCCCGTTCTCCGTTTCGCTTCATCCGCCACAGGCGGCGCTCAACTCCGAACCTCAAAGAGGGAGCCTTTTGGCTGTTGTGCAATCACTGCCCCAAAAGCTGTCCCCGTTTACGGGGAAAGTGGCACGAAGTGCCGAAAGGGGTGCGGGTTGAAGCCGCTAAGCGCCGTTTTACCGTTCCCCCTCAGACAATCCGCCTTGCGGCGTATTGCCAGCTCCCCCGCAAGCGGTGGAGCCTTTTGGAGGTATACCCCCCTATCACATCTTAAAGCTATCCTTCAGCCCAACCGCGCGGTTGAACACGGGGTGCTCGCCCGTGTGGTCAAGGTCCGTGCAGAAGTAGCCTATGCGCATGAACTGGAACTTGTCCCCCGCCTTTGCTTCGGCAAGGGCGGGTTCAACGTAGCCGTGCTTCACGGTTATAGATTCCGGGTTGAGCAGCTCCACAAAGTCGCGCTCCACGCCGTCGTCGGGCTCATCGAGCATAAGCGGCTCATACAGGCGGAATTCCGCGGGCACGGCCGTTTTTGCATTTACCCAATGCAGCGTGCCCTTTACCTTGCGCTCGCATTCGCCGCTGCGGGTGGCGGGGTCGTATGTGCAGTAAACCGTTGTAACGCGGCCGTTTTCGTCCGTTTCGTAGCGGGTGCATTTAACTATGTATGCGCCCTTTAGCCTCACCTCGCCGTCGGGCTTCAGGCGGAAATACTTCTTGGGCGGGTCGTATGAAAAATCGTCCCGTTCTATATAAAGCTCCCTGCCGAACGCCGCCTTGCGCACGCCAGCCGTTTCGCTGCCGGGCAGGTTTTCAAGCTCAACATATTCCTCGTCGTCCCCGCTCAGGTTTTCTATTATAAGCTTTATCGGGTCTATTACCGCGCACATGCGGTATGCCCTTGCGTTAAGGTCCTCCCTAAGGCAGTGCTCAAGCATTGCGCTGTCCACAATGCTGTCCGCCTTTGCAACGCCTATCCTGTTAAGGAAGTCCTTTATGGCCTCGGGCGTATAGCCGCGGCGGCGCAGCGCGCAAAGGGTGGGCATGCGCGGGTCGTCCCAGCCGGAAACGTAATGCTCCTCCACAAGCCGCCTTAAATAGCGCTTGCTCATTATGGTATTGGTCAAATTCAGCCGCGCAAACTCTATCTGCCTCGGCTTATGCTCAAATTCGCACTGCTCAACAACCCAGTTGTAAAGCGGCCTGTGCGCCTCGTATTCAAGGGAGCAGAGGGAATGTGTTACGCCCTCTATTGCGTCCTGTATGGGGTGCGCAAAGTCATACATGGGGTATATGCACCACTTTGTGCCCGTGTGATGATGCGGAACGTGCTTTATGCGGTATATTGCAGGGTCGCGCATATTTATGTTGGGGCTTGCCATGTCTATCCTGGCGCGGAGCGTGCGCGCACCGTCCTCGAATTCGCCGTCGCGCATACGGTAGAAAAGCTCCAAATTCTCCTCAATGCTCCTGTCGCGGTAGGGCGAGTTTTTGCCGGGCTCGGTCAGCGTGCCGCGGTATTCGCGCATCTCGTCCTTTGAAAGGTCGTCAACGTACGCAACGCCCTTTTTGATAAGCTTTACGGCGTATTCAAAGCAATCGTCAAAATAATCGCTGCCGTAGCAAAGCTTGTCCC
>CABSAH010000251.1 GCA_902475645.1 uncultured Christensenellaceae bacterium
TCTTCAATAAAGGCTTCGTGTATTTCCGCGCCCGATACCACGGCCTCGCGCACAAGCCTGTCCCCTTCTATAAAGTGGAGCCCCTGCTCCAGCCTGCCCTTTCTTGTGGCAAGCCTTCGCGCGCGTTTAACGGTTTCGTTATGTGTGCTTTCAATAAGCGGCATGGTGATTCTCCTTATATTGATTCCTATTATTATAACATACGACGGCGCGTTTTCAAAATCGCCAATATTAAATTAGTGTTAAATATATGTTGCCAAGTTTTTGATATGGTGGTACAATGGCCATGGTTCACTGAGCTTATAATCGGTGGATACATTACGAAAGGAGTCGCGAAACGGATATGAACAACACCGTATCATTTGCTGCATTGGTTCCCGCTTTAAAGGGGATAGTCATGTCCTCGCGGCCGTATAGCTGTATTTAGACCGTATTCGGGCTATATACGCATTTATGATATATCGGCCGTGGGCAATGAAGTCCGCGGCCTTTTTGGTGCCGCGGCAATATGAAAAATCCGATTGGAGGGATAATTCTTTGGAAGCATCCGCAACACAAAAGAACCATAGGCTCAATTTTGCGCTGCTCAGGCGGCTTACGCGCGGGAGCGTTGGATATTTGGCGCTGGGCGCGCTGTGCCTTATATTGGCAATAGCCGCGGCGTACATTGTGCCTATCGTAACAAGCTTTACAATAGACTATGTATTGGGGGATAAGGAAAGCAATCTGCCCGCATTTATAATGGATATTATCGATTCATGGGGCGGGCGGGACTTTTTGCGCAGCCATATTTATATATGCGCGCTTGCCCTTATATTCTTCACCCTTATAAACGGCGTTGCAACATATTTCCGCCGCAGCTGCATAGCCAACGCATCCGAAACCGTTGCAATGACCACGCGCAACGCGCTGTATGAGCATCTTCAAGCCGTGCCGTATGATTACCACAAGCATGTTTCAACGGGCGATTTGGTGCAGCGCTGCACGTCCGACGTTTCAACGATACGCCGCTTTATATCCATGCAGCTTCTTGAAATGCTGCGCACGCTAATAATGGTAATAATCGCGGCAAGCATAATGCTTTCTATAAACGTTAAAATGAGCATTATATCCATGGTGCTGCTGCCCGTGCTTTTCGGCGTAAGCTTCGTTTACTTCAAGGGAGTCAAAAAGCAGTTCACGCTGAGTGACGAGGCCGAGGGCGTGCTTTCCGCAACGTTACAGGAAAACCTTACCGGCGTGCGCGTGGTGCGCGCATTCGGCCAGCAGAGGGACGAAATAGATAAGTTTGACCGATGCAGCCGCGACTTTAGGGACAAAACGTTCCACCTTACCAAAATGCTTGCGCTGTACTGGGGCGGAAGCGACGCCATGGGCTATCTTCAAATAGCAATTTCGCTTATGGCAGGCATAATATTTGCCGTAAGGGGCGAAATAACGCTTGGCGATATGCTTATATTCACAACCTATACTGGTATGCTCACCTGGCCCGTAAGGCAGCTTGGCAGGATACTTGCAGACCTTGGCAAGGCAAGCGTATCCCTTGGCAGGATAGATGAAATACTATCCGCCCCCGCAGAGGAGGAGCCCGGCTCCGCGCTGAAGCCCGAAATACACGGCAAGGTTGAATTCAAGCATGTATGCTTCGGCTACGATAGGTTTGACGATGTTCTAAGCGACATTTCATTTACAGCCAATCCCGGCGAAACAATAGCCATACTCGGCTCCACCGGCAGCGGCAAAACAAGCCTTGTGCAGCTTTTGCAGCGGCTTTACACCTGCACCGCGGGCGAAATAGACATAGACGGCGTTAACATAAACGATATCGAGCACGGCCATTTGAGAAAGAACATAGGCATAGTGCTTCAGGAGCCGTTCCTGTACTCCCGCACGATAATGGACAATATACGCATTATAGACCCGCGCATGAGCGAGGAGCAGGCGCATGACGCCGCGCGCATAGCCTGCATACACGATGTTATAGAGGGCTTTGAAAACGGATACGACACAATAGTGGGCGAACGCGGCGTTACCCTTTCCGGCGGGCAGAAGCAGCGCGTGGCAATAGCCCG
>CABSAH010000252.1 GCA_902475645.1 uncultured Christensenellaceae bacterium
GAAGAACTGGCTTAGCTTATCGGCATAGCCGCATTTGTCCATCTCGTCGCGCAGCACCGCGTCGGCATCCTGCAATATGCGCACCTTTTCGGGCGTAACCTCGCCTATTATGCGCACGCCGAGGCCGGGGCCGGGGAACGGCTGCCGCCATACAAGCTCATGCGGAAGGCCGAGCATCTCGCCCACGCGGCGCACCTCGTCCTTAAACAAATCCTTCAGCGGCTCTATTGTGCCGAGGAACTTTATATCGTCGGGCTGCTTGACCTGATTATGATGCGTCTTTATCACGGCTGCGTTGCCCTTGCCGCTCTCTATGCGGTCAGGATATATGGTTCCCTGCGCAAAGAAGCCGTCGCCATAGCTTTCGCGTATTTTATCCCAGAACACGCGGTAAAACTCCGTACCGATTATCTTGCGCTTCTGTTCGGGGTCGCTTACGCCCTTAAGACAATCGTAAAAATGCTGCTGGCAGTTTATGCGGACAAAGTTCATATCGAACAGCTTTGTGAACGTCTGCTCAACAATGTCCCCCTCATCCTTTCGCATAAGCCCCTGATCCACAAATACGCAGGTGAGCTGCTTGCCTACCGCCTTTGAAAGCAGCGCCGCCGCAACGGAGGAATCCACGCCGCCGCTAAGCCCCAGCACAACGCCCTTATCGCCTATTGTGCGCTTTAATTCGGCAACGGTGGTATCTATAAAGCTATCCATCCTCCATTCGCCCTTGCAGCCGCAAACATCGAACAGGAAGCGTTTCAGCATATCCGTGCCGCCCTCGGTATGGTTAACCTCAAGGTGGAACTGCACGCCGTAAAGCCGCCTTTCGTGGCATTCCATGGCCGCAACGGGGCAAACGGGCGTTTTTGCCGTCACGCTAAAGCCCGCAGGCGGCTTTGAAATATAGTCGCCATGGCTCATCCATGTTATGCCGTGGCCTTCGTTGAAAAGCTTTGATCCCGCAAGATAATCCGTTTCCGTTTTGCCGTATTCGCGGGCAGCGGCAGTCTCCGCCGGGGATACCGTTCCGCCAAGCATATACGCCAGCGTTTGGCAGCCGTAGCATATGCCCAGAATGGGCACGTTAAGGCTGAATACGGCTTCGGATATATGCGGGGATGCTTCTTCATACACGCTGTTAGGCCCGCCGGTGAATATCAGCCCCGTGGGCTGCATTGCGGCAAGCTTCGCCATGTCTATTGTATATGGGACTATTTCGCAGTATACGCCAAGATCGCGCACACGGCGGGCGATAAGCTGATTATACTGACCGCCAAAGTCCACTACGATTATTTTATCCATCGCTTCAAACCTCGTTACGGAATACTATGCCGTTTTCGTCGGCCTTTTCTATTATGGCAAGCGAATGCAGGTTTACCCCTTCGCTCCTAAGGCGCGCGCCGCCGGGCTGGAAGCCCTTTTCGACCGCAACACCCATGCCTATAAGCTGCGCGCCCGCCTGCTCTATTATGTCAACAAGACCGTGCAGCGCCTCGCCATTGGCAAGAAAATCGTCTATAATAAGCACCTTGTCGTTGGGGCCGAGCCATTGCTTGCTCATCAGCAGCGTTACTTTCTTTTTATATGTATAGGAGAATATCTCGCTCTTGTACAATCCGCCCTCAATATTATCGCTCTTAGCTTTTTTGGCGAATATCATGGGTACGCCAAATTCTTCGGCACAGATGGTCGCAAGCGCTATGCCGCTGGCCTCAACCGTAAGCACGGCGGTAATTCCGCTCAAATCAAAAAGCCGACCGAACTCCTTTGCCATATCCCGCATAAGCTTAACATCCACGCGGTGGTTCAAAAATCCGTCGACCTTGATAATGTTGCCGGGCAGAACTTTGCCCTCTTTCCTGATGCGCTCCTGAAGTACGTTCATGGTGGGGTATATCTCCTATCAAAAGTAATCAAAATAATTACTACTAATTATCGCCCAAAACCGCCATTAATTCAATAGGCAAATAGGCTAAATGTTTTTTTGACAAACAATAATGTTTTCTTTCTCCCCTTCACAATTATTTCAAATTAGCATTACAATGACTCCATTGCTTATTTTTCG
>CABSAH010000253.1 GCA_902475645.1 uncultured Christensenellaceae bacterium
AAGCTGATAGGCCTGCTCGGTCCTTCCGGCTGCGGCAAAAGCACCACGCTTTATATGATATGCGGCCTGCAAAAGCCCACAAAGGGGCAGATATTCTTCGGCGAGGACGACGTTACCGGCCTTGCGCCGGAAAACAGGGGCGTGGGTCTTGTGTTCCAGAACTATGCGCTTTATCCGCACCTTACCGTTAAGCAGAACATACTTTTTCCGCTGCAAAACCTAAAGGGGGCGGACAAGCTTACAAAGGAAGAAATGCTAAAGCGCGCCTACGAAACCGCAAGGCTTGTGCAGATAGACGAGCTTATGGACCGCAAGCCAAGCGAGCTTTCCGGCGGCCAGCAGCAGCGCGTTGCAATAGCGCGGGCGCTGGTTAAAATGCCGCGGGTGCTGCTGCTTGACGAGCCGCTTTCAAACCTTGATGCAAGGCTTAGGCTGCAAACGCGGGAGGAGATACGCCGCATACAGCGCGAAACCGAAATAACGACCGTTTTCGTTACCCATGACCAGGACGAGGCCATGAGCATATCCGACTTTATTGTGCTTATGAAGGCGGGCGTTGTGCAGCAGATAGGCAAGCCGCAGGCCGTGTATGACGATCCGGACAATCTTTTCGTTGCCAAATTCCTCGGCACGCCGCCCATAAACGTTTTCAACGGCGCCGTGAAGGGCGGCAGGGTATATGTTGGCGGGGAGGCCGTGCTTAACGTAAAGGGCGTTGAGGATGGCGAGGTATACGTCGGCATCCGTCCCGAAGGCTTTATACCGGATGAAAACGGGCCGCTCGGCTGCGCGCTTATAAACATTGAGGTCATGGGCAGGGACGTGAGCGTTGTATCCTCCAACCCCGCCTCCCTCAACCCAACGATACGCTCCATAATAAACGCGGACGCGGGCGTTGACCATAATGCAAAAACCGTGCGCTTTGCCGTAAAGCCGCATAAGCTTTTCATATTCGATAAGCAGAGCGAAAAGCGCATTCGCTTTGAGGTGGAATAAGCATGGTAGAGGGCAAACAAAAATGGAAGGCGTGGCTATACCTTGCCCCGGCAATAATACTGCTGCTGGTGTTCACGGTTTGGCCCATAATAAACACGGTGCGCATGGCGTTCCTTGAAGGGTACAGCGGGCTTAAGGTTGCGGGCGGCGCCGATTTTGCGTTCGGCGTGGGCAACTTTGTAAAGGTGGTAAAATATCAAAGGTTTTTAAGCTGCCTTAAAAACACGGTGCTGCTCTGCGTGCTTACCGTGCCCATATCAAGCCTGCTGGCGCTGCTGGTGGCGGTGTTCCTTAATTCAATAAAGTGGCTGCAAAAGCCGCTGCAAACAATATTCTTCCTGCCCTATGTTACCAATTCCATTGCCATAGGCATGGTGTTTGCCGCAATGTTCAATATAGTTGGCAGCTTTTACGGCACGGAGAACGAAATAATAGTTACCGCCGGAATAATTAACAACATAATCGAATTCTTCGGCGGCAAGGCCGTTAACTGGATAAACTACGGCTCCTCCTACGCGGCAAACATAACCGTTATGGTTATATACATTGTTTGGAACGCGCTGCCGTTCAAAATACTCATTCTGCTGGGCGGCCTGCAAAGCATAAACAAGCAGTATTACGACGCCGCAAGGGTGGACGGAACATCCCGCCGCCGCATATTTGCGCGCATAACCGTGCCGCTGCTTTCGCCCATGCTTGCATACGTTGTTATAACCGGCTTTATAGGCGGCTTTAAGGAATACACAAGCATAATAGGCATATTCGGCGAGGCCATGGGCCCTGCGGACGCCGCGGGCAGGCTGAATACGATGGTGGGCTTTATATACGATGCGCTGTCCACAAATAATCAGGGACGCGCAAGCGCCGCCGCGCTTATACTTTTCGCCATAATACTGGCGGTTACGCTTATAAACCTTCAGGTCAGCAAAAAGCGCGTGCATTATTGAGGTGGAGTATGGCTGAAAAAACCGTTAAAACAATGCATGAGCGGGATATTTCCGCCGAGCGCACCCGTTCAAGGGCGGTTGGCATAATCGCAAAGGCGTTT
>CABSAH010000254.1 GCA_902475645.1 uncultured Christensenellaceae bacterium
ACATGCCAAACCCCATCAGCAGGCTGTATGCCACGCTTAGCGCAGGGTTAAGCCCGCTTGCAAGCGCGGCCATAGGTAGCTCGTTGTGTCCGGAGGAGGGGAGAACGGCCATTGCGGCTATCATGCTCCATGCAAGCACTATCAGCAGCACGCTGCCCATGCCAAGCCCGCGGCGGACGGTCTTTTCGCCGTCCATAAGCTTTGCGGTGGGCACAAGTATGGATATTGTCCCGAAAAGGTTATACGCAGCATAGGTGACGGAGCCTATTATCCAGTTGGGCATCAATGCGGATACGCTGCCGTTTGTCGGCGCAAAGCCGAAGCCGTTTTTTATAAGCACCCATGCGGCAAGCAGCACGGCCATTACCGTTGTAACGGGCACAAGCAGCGAAAACACCGCTACCAGCCCCTGCATGCCGAGCAGCGCCACGGCTGCGACTATAACTGTGAAAATAAGCCCGCCCAACCATGCGGGTATGGGCAAAAGCTGATGGATAAGCGTGGATGCACCGGCTATCATAATTATGCATACGCCGAACAGCAGCAGGTTTTGCATGGCGCTCACGGCGGCGCGCAGCTTTGGATGATCGCCATATGTCATAAGGCGGCCCATGTCCTCGTGGCCGGTCAACTGAATAAGCCTTAGGCTTGCATAGTTTACATAGAAAAACAGCGCAGCCGTACCTATGAAGCCAATTAGCCCGACGGAGCCGAAGCAGGCGAAAAACTGCCAAAGCTCCTGACCGGATACGAAACCGGCGCCAAGAAATATGCCGGTGTAGGACATTGCCAACTGCGTGGCGCTAAGCTTTTTCATAGGATACGCTCCCTGTAACGCTGCATATGTGCGGCATGCCGCCAAGGCGGTATTATATCAGCGTTGCACCGCGCAGGCAAGAACTTTCATATTATTGCAATACATGGTATAATTATTGGAACTATTCGGTGAATACGGAGGGAACGGCGATGGGCATTGTTGTTATAGGCGCGGTATTTGTGGATATAAAGGGCTACCCGTCGGAGGTGTATATTCCCGGCGGCAGGAATGCGGGCAGGGTGGAACAGGTGCATGGCGGCGTGAGCCGAAACATAGCAGAGGATATTGCAAACGTTGAGCTTAGACCCACGTTCATAAGCCTTGTGGACGATACCGGCGCAGGTGCGGACGTTATAAAAAAGCTTAATTCGCATAAGGTGAACACGGATTATATCCGCGTCACGCCGGACGGCATGGGCACATGGCTTGCGGTTTTCGGCAACAACGGCGATGTTGAAGCCGCCATATCAAAGCGTCCCAATCTGCATCCTATATATGATATACTGGTGCAGCACGGCGACGAAATATTTGAAAAAGCGGACAGCATAGCCATTGAAATAGATATAGATAAGGATATAGTAAAGCTTGTTTTTGCGCTTGCCGAAAAGCACGGCAAGCCCGTTTACGCCGTTGTATCGAATATGCGCATAGCGTTTGAGCGGCGCGACTTTTTGCGCTCCACGCAGTGCTTTGTATGCAATCAGCAGGAGGCAGGCATTCTTTTCAGCGACGATTACGACGATAAAAGTCCGGACGAGATGGCGCGGATATTGGTGCAGCGCATAAAGGCGGCGCAGATACCGCGCATGGTGGTTACAATGGGCGGGCAGGGCGCGGTATACGCCACGGCGGATGGCGAAAGCGGCATATGCCCTGCAAAGCACGTTGAGGTAAAGGATACCACGGGCGCGGGGGATGCATTCTTTGCGGGCGCGGTAATAGGGCTTACATACGGGAAAAGCATAGCCGACGCCTGCGAAATAGGCACGCGCCTTGCGGCAAGCGTTATATGCACATCCGAAAACGTATGCCCAAGATTTCTCCCCGAGGAGTTTGGGCTGGACGTAAAGATTGAGGATTGAGCGGAAGTTTTTTTGAACATTCTGCATGATATGGCAAATACGGCATTGACAGGAGGCAAGCTTTCTGATAAAATGCATAAATGTCGGCAGAGAGCGGAAAGCCGTTTCCGGCG
>CABSAH010000255.1 GCA_902475645.1 uncultured Christensenellaceae bacterium
TACCCTTTACACAAACGCCCGTAACAGCGCACAATATACCCCGCACAAATGCACCCGGCATCACCGGGCGCCGACCGCGCGGCGGAAAGGGTGGGTATGGGGAAAAACAGCTTAAAGGCGGGACTTTTTTGTTGAAAGCTCCGCTTTTTCATGCTAAAATATATATACGGAGCAAAGAATGAGGACGGGAGATGAGCTAAACGACGGAATAAGAGAACAGGAGGAACGAATATGAAAAAATTTATAATAACGGCGCTGATGCTTGCGCTGTGCATAACCCTTGCCGTACCCGCCCTTGCGGAAGGCGTGCGCGACGCCAACGCCGCATATAACGAGCTGCTTGCGGGGTTCAACGGCAAATATCCCGACGAATACGCGGGCGCATACGTTGATACCGCGGACGGCGATAAGCTGTGCATACTGCTTACGGAGCGCCATGCGGACACCGCCGCAAAGCTCGGCGCGGCGCGGGACAAAATGCTTGCGCACATAAGCGCGGCCTACCGCGACGGCGTAAAATTCAAAACGGCGAAGTATTCCTATAATGAGCTGCTTGCGGCGCACGATACCGCGTCCGCACTGCTGAAGGAGAAGGGCTACGGGCTTTCATACGTTGGAATAAACGATATGAACAATGCCGTGGATATAGGCATAATCCCCGCCGACCATGCAGCCGCCGCAGCCTTTGTTCAAGCCGACGCCGCGCTCAGTGGGCTTCCCCTGTGCGTTACGGCTGCCGAAAGGCTATCACAACTGGGCGGTGAATCGTCCGCCGCCATGCCGCAGGCCGGAGGCGACGCAGTAATTCCGCTTGCGGCGGCTCTGCTAATATGCGGCGCAATGCTCGGCGCGGCTGCATTGAAGCGGAAACGTTAAATACGAAAGACCTCATCGCGCCGCGCCCCCGACACGCTGCCCTCTCCCTCCTTCCTGCGGTGCAAACGCGCATCGCACAACATATTGTGCCGCGGGGCGCGGCATGGGCGCAATGCCCGGCGCGGCTGCATTGAAGCGGAAACATTAAATACGAAGAAACCGAAAGGAGGCATATGCCGTGAAAAAAAGAACGGGCCCGTTGTGGTTAGTCTGCGCCATACTATTCTTTGCAGCCTCCATACTTTCCTTCATTTCAGCCACAGTTAACCAGAACCTGATTTTTATTGTTAGCGGTATGCTGTTTTTAATCGGCGGAATACGCAGCGTTTTCCAATAGGTTAAATACATAAAGCAAAAGAAGCAGCAAGAGGAAGAATTATTGATAGCGGTATGCTGTTTTTAATCGGCGGAATACGCAGCGTTTTCCAATATGTTAAATACATAAAGCAAAAGAAGCAGCAAGAGGAAGAATAGCATCCGCCGACCGCATGACAGAAAGGATGGGTATGGGGAAAAAGATATGAACGAACACAAAAGAACAAATCTCAAAGCACTATTCATCATATTAGCCGCGGCGCTGATTTTGGCGTTTGTGTATCTTGCCTTGCCAAAGGAGCGGCGCATTGACTGCCGCATTGACGCAGAGCTTGTGCAAAACGGCAGCCCTGCCGAGCGCAGGCAGACCGCGCTCACCATAAGCGGCACATATAAAAGCAGCCTTTTCGGCGGGGATTCGTTCACGGGCAAGCTTGAAATAAGCGGCCTGCCCGTAACGGAAGGGGAACTGCTGAGCGTTGTTTTCAGCGCGGAGGATAAGGGCTACGGCGCGCTGACATACAAAAACGGCGAAAGCCTTGAGTTCGTGGGCTACATGCGCATGAGCAAAACCGCTGATGAAGTAATAATCTGCCTGTTCGAGGACATGGGGGACGGGCGCAAGGGCTGGAGCGCGGACGAGGGCGCGGTGATATCGTATCCCGATAATATAGAAGATATAGGCGATAAGCTGTATTGAATTTTTGTTATACAGTAAGCAACACCTTCACGCTTGGCGGCGGTAACTTTCCCTGCACAACATATTGTGCCGCGGGGCGCGGCATGGGCGCAAGAGCCGAGAA
>CABSAH010000256.1 GCA_902475645.1 uncultured Christensenellaceae bacterium
TTGGCGCGCCCAGCAGGATTTGAACCTGCGACCTACCGGTTCGTAGCCGGGCACTCTATCCGCTGAGCTATGGGCGCATTGGCGTTCCTTGAACGCGCTTATGTATTGTAGCGCAAAGTTCGGTGCTTGTCAACAAGTATAGCCGATTTTAATCCTAAAAATTTTCGCCCCTTGCGCGGCAGCGTGGGCGGGTGGTATACTTTAGCTACAAAATCGGTTGCGGATTTTTCCGGCGCTTGCCGCTTTTCGCCGCACAGCCCGAACGGTATGCACAGCGTATCGGCGGCTGCGCGGCATTTTTTTATGCTCATAAACGGGAGGTATTGATGAAAAAGCGAACGTTCTATACCGAGCTTGCCTATATATTCGGGCTTATGGTGCTTGCGTTCAGCGCGGCGCTGATGGAGGCAAGCAATTTGGGCGTATCGATGATAGTTGCTCCGGCGTATCTGTTGTACCTCAAGCTTAGCCAAACATTTGCGTTTTTTACCTTCGGCATGGCGGAATATACATTGCAGGCCGTGCTGCTAATAGCCATGATGCTGATACTTGGGCGGTTCAGGCTGTATTACCTATTCTCGTTCGTAACGGCGGTGCTGTACGGCTTTTTGCTCGATGGCTCAATGGCTCTGGTTGCGCTTTTGGGCGTAAGCGGCATGGCGGGGCGCATAATATGCTTCGCAACGGGCGTTATCTGCTGCGCGGCGGGCGTATCGCTGCTGTTCCGCACATATATAGCGCCTGAGGTGTACGAGCTTTTTGTGAAGGAAATAGCGGCCAAATACGGCTGGAACATAAACCGCGTAAAAACGGTTTACGATTGCGCAAGCTGCCTTATAGCCATATGCATGTCGTTCGCGTTTTTCGGCCTTGGACACTTTGAGGGCGTGAAGATAGGCACGGTGCTGTGCGCATTGGTCAACGGGGCGCTGATAGGCCTTTTCTCCCGCGTATTCGGGCGTTGCTTTGAATTTAAGGACGCAACAAGGCTGAGAAGGTATTTCGAGTAAACAAAAAAAGCAGGGAAAGCTATAAGCCCCGCTTTTTATATGCATAGAATCAGTATTCTACAGGCTCGCTCAGGGGCCGTTCAAGCAGCTCCGGATTTTCAAGCAGCGTTTTGAACAGGCGAACGGTTTTGGCATAATAGTATCCGTCCGCAATGCGCTCGTCTATCGTCAGCCCGAGATCAACGCTTTCGCGCATTTCAAACGTGCCGTCCTGATTGAAGAAGGGGTTCTTCTTCCTTTCGCCCACAACGCAGAATATGGAGCAGGTGCCCCAGTTGGTAAGGTGATGATAGCCGCTTTTCAGCTTTATGGAGCCAAGGTTGGTAAGCAGCGCGGAGGAATAATACGGGTCGGAGCCTATTAGGAATTCGGGGCACCAGCCGTGCTTGTCCAGCTTGGTTATAAGATAGACCAAAAACTTGGAAAGGAAGCGCGGCATTTTGTTCAGAATATCCATGCTGTCGCTTGAACGGTCAAGCGCATCGCTGCGGCAGGAGGATATCTGCTTATAAAGCTTGGCGCGCAAAGAATCGATGTTGTCGTCGGGATCGGAATAAACTATTGCAAGCGCCTCCGCGCCATTGTCGCTGAACAGCTTTTTAACCACAAACGCCGCGGATACGGCATGGCGCTGATAAACGTTTTTGTTGGCTATGAAGCGGTTCATTTTGGGGCGAAGCGTAATCGTTTTAAGCAGCGCAACAACAATTATATGGAACATTGTGAAGGGAAAATCGGTCTCCTCGGCGTTGCGCCTTGCAAGGTATGCATTTATGCCGGATAAATCGATACGTTCGGCAATATATGCCTCGTTATCGCAGCGGTTGGGATAGATAAGCGGCACTATAAAGTGCATCGGGTCAAGCTCGCGTACAAGGCGGCCGTCCTTGCGGTCACCCCAGCGGCGTTTTGGCTTTTCCATGGTATGAGTCCTCCAA
>CABSAH010000257.1 GCA_902475645.1 uncultured Christensenellaceae bacterium
TGGACGAGGATAATATTTACCCCGATTCGCCCTATTATTACCTTACGGAGCTGGCGGCAAAATGCACGGCAAAGCGCATGGTGCCGGACTATATTTCCGCAAAGAAAATGCGCGAGCTTAAGGGCGACGTTTACACCTGCATGGGCTGCCGCAGCTTCCTTACGCCGGATAGGTTCACAGACGCCGGCACGGGCAACATTGCAAACGCGCTGAATTACGAGCCGGGCGTGCATAAGTATTACGGCCGCTTCAACCAGGGCGTTGTTACCATTAACCTGCCCGATGCGGCGCTTTCCTCCGGCGGGAACGTGGAAAAATTCTGGCAGATATTGGAGGAGCGGCTGGAGCTTTGCCACAGGGCGCTGCAATATAGGCACAACCGCCTTAAAGGAACGCTAAGCGACGCCGCGCCCATACTTTGGCAATACGGCGCATGTGCGCGGCTTAAAAAGGGAGAGCCGATAGACAAGCTGCTTTACAACGGCTATTCCACAATATCGCTCGGCTATGCGGGGCTTTACGAATGCGTAAGGTTCATGACCGGGCGCAGCCATACCGACCCCACAGCCACGCCCTTTGCGCTGCAAATAATGCAGAAGATGAACGACAAGTGCAAGGAATGGAAGGCGGCGGAGAATATTGACTATTCGCTTTACGGCACCCCGCTTGAATCCACAACCTACAAGTTCGCCAAATGCCTGCAAAAGCGCTTCGGCATAATACCCGGCGTGACGGATAAGGGCTACATAACCAATTCCTACCACGTCCACGTTACCGAAAATATAGACGCATTCGCAAAGCTTGGCTTTGAGGCGCAGTTCCAGCATCTTTCCCCCGGCGGCGCAATAAGCTACGTTGAGGTGCCGGATATGCAGAACAATATTGAGGCCGTTTTGCAGGTTATGCGCTTTATATACGACAATATAATTTACGCCGAGCTTAACACAAAGAGCGACTATTGCCAAAAATGCGGCTGGGACGGCGAAATAACCATTAAGGAGCAGGACGGCAAGCTGGTTTGGACATGCCCGCAATGCGGCAATCAGGACCAGGACACAATGAACGTTGCGCGCCGCACCTGCGGCTACATAGGCACGCAGTTCTGGAACCAAGGCCGCACGCAGGAGATTAAGGACAGGGTGCTGCACTTATAATGTATTACAGCGAAATAAAAAAGACCGACATTGCAAACGGCACGGGCGTCAGGGTAACGCTGTTCGTATCCGGCTGCAACAGGCATTGCAAAAACTGCTTCAACAGGGAAACATGGAATTTCACATACGGGCGTCCGTTTGATGCGGATACGGAGCGGGAGCTTATGGAGGCGCTCGCTCCTTCCTATATAAACGGGCTTACGCTGCTTGGCGGGGAGCCTATGGAGCCGCAAAACCAAACGGCGCTGCTCCCCTTTGTGCGCCGCGTTAAGGAGCGCTATCCCGATAAGGACATATGGTGCTACACGGGCTGCACGCTTGAGCGCGACCTGCTCGCCCCCTCCCCCTACCGCTGCGCCGCAACGGACGCCCTGCTAAGCCTTATAGACACGCTTGTTGACGGCGAATTCATAGAGGAGCGCAAAAACCTGCGGCTGATGTTCCGCGGCAGCGACAATCAGCGCATAATAGCCCTGCGCCGCACCCGCGAAGCAGGGCACACGGTAACGGACGAAAGGTTTGTGTAAAAGCATTCTAACGGCAATATGCACACTATCGTCCGCTGCGTCCACTGCGTCCGCAAGCCCCTATTTGTCTATGTTTTTTACCGGACGATGAGTGGACGATGAATTTTATCGTCCGGTGCGTAGGCAAAAGCAAAAGGCTCCCCGAACGGGGAGCTGTCGCCGCAAGGCGACTGAGGGGTTGACGAAATAAAGCAAAGCCCCGTTGCAACCCCTCCGTCTTTTGCTTCGCAAAATCCACCTCCCCTTTCAGGGCAGGCTTAATATGA
>CABSAH010000258.1 GCA_902475645.1 uncultured Christensenellaceae bacterium
GATGGCATAATGCGCTTTATTGTAACGGCAATTCAGGCTGCCTTGCTTTTTCTTTACCTTTTTTAGAAACGGGATTGTAATATCGGCTTTTAGCGCGGTTTCTTTTTCAAGCTTGCCGGAGTACAGCAGACCCAAAACCATAAGGCTGCCGGATATTGCGCCGCAAACCGTGCCAACGCCCATGCCGCCGCCAAACGCGGATGCAATCCGCATGTCTTCTTTCTTTAGTCCAAGATTATAAGCCCGATTTGCGCCATATAGAATGCGTTCACAGCAATTCATGTTGACGTCGCCATAAAGCTTGCGCTCATTATCGGTATAGTATTCAGCCTTACCGAACCCGCTTTCAAGAAGTTCTTTTAAGGAGTTCATTTATTATAAGCCTCCATATAACTCATGAATCCGCCGCTGAGATTTTTTACGTTTTCAAAGCCCAGCTGCTTAAGCTGCCTGTATCCGTAGTACCCGCGCTGGCCGATGCGGCAGAAAACGTAAAGATTTTTATCCCGGGGCAACTCGTTGTACCGAGCGCGTATTTCGTCCAGCGGCAGCAGCATGGCTCCCGGAATAGTGCCATTATTATATTCTTTTCTCGTCCTTATATCAACAAGCAGATCCTTTGCGGGATCAAGATTGGGAATATCGCTTACATAGAACACTTCATGCATTCCATCTGCAATGTTTGATGCAACATATCCGGCAATATTAACGGGGGCTTTTGCGGAGGAAAACGGGGGCGCATAGCTTAACTCCATTTCGGCAAGTTCGAACACGCTCATTCTATGGCTTATTGCGACGGCAAATAAGTCTATGGCCTTATCAACGCCTTCGCAGCCTACTATTTGCGCACCGAGTACCGTTTTACCGTCGGGTGTGAACAGCAGTTTAATGCTCATCATACGCCCGCCGGGGTAATAACCGGCATGCGGCATAGAGTGGGTATAGCTTTTGGTATACGGTATTCCTGCGGAGATGAGCAGGTTTTCGCTTGCGCCCGCAGAGGCAATTGTCATGTCATCAAGCTTCAGTATGGCTACCCCTTGGGCGCCCGGATATACGACATCGCGGCCCATTATTGCATCTGCGGCCAGACGGCCCTGACGATTAGCCGGCCCGGCCAAAGGTATATTCATCGTTTTACCCGTAACGATGTGCGGGATGGCAACGGCATCGCCAACTGCATATATATGAGGCTGGCTGGTATGTAACTGTTCATCTACCAAAATAGCGCCCTTCTCTGTTACCGCTATGCCGGAGTCTTTCAGAAAATCTGTATCGGGATGGGTACCTACGGCGCAAACGGCAATATCGTAGTCAATATACTCATCGTTATCCAGCATTGCTTTGCCCTTACACAAATGTTTTACCCCACATTTTAAGCGCAAATCTATGCCCATGTCATGCAGCTTTTTCTCTATGAGGAATGTCATCTCGCGGTCCATGTTTGGCATAACGTGATCGGATTTTTCAACGAGGGTAACGCTTAAACCGCATGCAGCAATATTCTCGGCTGCTTCCAAGCCTATAAACCCGCCGCCTATTACCAGCGCACGCCCGCGACCGGTGCTGCCTTCACATAATTCGCGCAACCTGAGCGCATCGTGCACAGTGCGCAGCGTCAGCGCATTTTCACCGAACGGGTTGATTGGCTTTGCCCCGGGTGAGAGCAGCAGCACATCATAGCTTTCCAAATACTCGGCGTGATTGTCTATATCACGAACAAGTATTTGCTTTTTGTCCGGCAAAACAAATATAACATCATGGTGCGTTCTTACCTGAACGTTAAATCTTGCACTGAAGCTTTCGGGAGTTTGAAGCAGCAG
>CABSAH010000259.1 GCA_902475645.1 uncultured Christensenellaceae bacterium
TGGACATGGTGCTTGCGGACGCGGGCGGCGAATGCAACGCAAAGCTTTGGGATTATGCGCCGGAGGCGCACGGCTCCTACGAGGCGAACACCGTTATAAAGGTACGCGCCACCATAAACATGTGGAAGGACGGGGAGCAGCTTAAAATAGACCGCATACGCAATTTGAAGCCCAACGAGGAAATTGACATGAGCGAGCTTGTGCCCTGCGCGCCGCTTAGCCCGCAAAAGATGTACGACGATATATTCGCCGTTACGGAGGGCTTTTCGGATCCCGATTTGAAGCTTATAACGCAGCATCTTTTGAAGGAGAACAGGGACGCGCTGCTGCGCTGGCCCGCCGCGCTGAAGCTTCACCACGCCATGCGCGGGGGCTTGCTTTACCATACGCTTACAATGCTTGATTGCGCTAAGGCCATAATAGGCGTATATAAGCGGCTTTATCCTGCGCTTAGCAGCGAGCTTGTGTACGCGGGCATAATACTGCACGATATTGCCAAAACGCGGGAGCTTGTTGTGGGCGAATTGGGCCTTGCAAGCGCATACAGCACCGAAGGCCAGCTTTTGGGGCATCTTGACATAGGCATGGCAATGGTTGAGCGCGCGGCGGCGGAGCTGATGATAAACGATTCCACAAAGATGCTTTTGCAGCATATTATAATGTCCCATCACGGCGTGCCGGAGTTCGGCTCGCCTAAGCCGCCAATGTTCCCCGAGGCCGAAATAGTGAGCGAGGTGGACTTATTGGACGCAAGGCTTTTTGAAATGTACGATGCGCTTTCGGGCATAGTTACGGGCGGCTTTACGGAGCGGCTTTGGGCCTTGGACAACAGGCAGCTTTATAAGCACGGGCACGAATAAGGGGCTTTCCCTTAATATACCCCATACCCCCACGATAGGAGACGCGATACAAATGGAGAATAAGCCTGCACTTAACCGGCACGACGTTAAGCGGCAAAAGACCGCAAGAACCATGAAGGGCGCGGCGGTGCGCGTGGTTGTTATGACGGCGGCGCTGCTTTTGGCCTGCTTTGCCGTAATGGGCATAAACAAGCTTACGGACTATATACACGAAAAGGATTACCGCGCGCTGAGCGGCGAGGAGATAAGCTACGCCCTTTTGCGCGGGGAGGAAAGGGAAGCCGAAATTGCGGACGCATCGAGCGAAAGGCGCCTTGAATTCGCCCGCGCCGCCTGCGGCATAGTGGGCAAGGTGAACTATTTCTGGGGCGGAAAGAGCGCGGCGGAGGGCATTGACCCCGCGTGGGGCGAGCTTAGGGAGGTAACGAGCAGCGGCAGCGAATCGAGCGGACAGGTTAAGCCCTACGGACTGGATTGCTCCGGCTTTGTAAGCTGGGCATTCATACAGCTTGGCTATGACTTCAGCGAGATGGAAACGCTTTTCGGCAACGGCACATGGAACCAATGGGACCGCAGCGCGGACATTGCGTATAAGGATCTGCGCGTGGGCGACGTGGCCTTCCAAAACCGCTACCCTACCGACCAAGGCAACCACATAGGCATATGCATAGGCTTCCTTGAAAACGGCGAGCCCGTGTTCGCGCATTGCTCATCGGGCTACGACAACGTGGTCGTCACCACGCGCGGCACGGTATTCAACCACGCCCGCCGCATGAACATATTCAACTGATACCGACGAAAAATTTATGGAGCGTGGCGCAGGTATGGGGTGGAGAATGTTGGTACTCCTTCGGTCACGGTTCAAAGATATTTTGCTTCTTTTTTCTTCAACCCCTCAGTTAACCGGACTCCCTCAGAAAATTCGCTTACAGCGAATTTCC
>CABSAH010000260.1 GCA_902475645.1 uncultured Christensenellaceae bacterium
CGACGCTATTACGGATTCGGGTACTTATAACGAGCCGTGGCCATATGAAACGCTTACATACTATGTGAACGATTACGGCATCGTTGGAATGCGGTGGGAGGCACCCTATTCAATTCTTGAAAATGTTACTGAAGATTCCTCTCTTATCCCTTTCAGTGAAGTGGAGAAGATTTTTGAGAAAATGATCGCCTTAAAATATGCAAATACGCAAAGCATTATCACCATTGAAAATATACGCTTCGGCTATGCACGCGTTGCGGAACAAAACCGAAGCGGAAGCGCGCTCATGGTTCCGGCATGGGATTTCTTCGGAACGATTTCGGATTTCAACGGTATCTCGCTGTCCGACCACGGAACGAGCCTTATTACTATCAACGCCATCGACGGCAACATAATCGACAGAGGATTGGGATATTGACAAACAGGGAATATGCTTTTGATACAAGGCGGACATATGGTAAACTGCTTTTATAAACGGAGGGCGGCAGCATGAAAAACAGGATACTCATTGTCGAGGACGACCACGCCATATCCGACGCCGTAGCGCTCAATATGCAGTTTATCGGCTATGAATACGCCGTGTTTAACGATGGGAAAAAGGCCGCGGACAGCCTTGCGGACGACCATGCCTTTGACCTTGCTCTCTTGGACATCATGCTTCCCGGTATCGACGGCTTTGAGATGTTTTCCTATATGGAGAAATATAATATTCCCGTGATATACATGACCGCAAAGACGGACTCCGCATCGGAAATCAAAGGCCTTATGGATGGCGCGGAGGATTATATCGTCAAACCCTTCGATGTACTCACGCTCATGGTGCGCATCGAAAAGGTATTAAAGCGCACCGGCAGGCTGAACACGGTCTACCGAGTTCGGGACATTGAGCTAAACAGCGAAACGCGGGTGGTAACAAAAGCCGGAAGAGCCGTTGAGCTTCAGCCGCTGGAATTTGACGTGCTGCTGACGCTCCTGAAAAACAAGAACCTGACCGTATCACGAGAGCAGCTCCTTTCCGATGTATGGGGTTATGAATATACAGGTGAAACCCGCGCGGTAGATGTAAAGATATCCAGTCTGCGCAAAAAGCTGAATCTTGGGGATGCGATACGGGCTATACCTAAACTCGGCTACCGATTGGAGGAACGATAGTATGAAGCTTTGGCAAAAGACCTCCCTCATCTGCATCGCCGTGCTGCTTTTCATCGTTTCTGCCTGCTCCGCCGTGCTCCTTATCCATTCCAAAAACAGCATACTGGAGCTTACTTACAGCTATGCAAGGGACAAGCAGAAAAGCCTTGCTTCCTCTTTTTCCGAGATGGCGGGCTATTATATTGCGGAGGGCGATTCGCGGACGGTAGAAACCTCCCTCGTCAACTACTGCTTTTCCCGCTTTGCCGATTCCTCCTCCGTGCTGATGTGCGGGGATGAAACGCTCTATTCCGGCGTTTCGGTCAATCCGCGCGCGTTTCTGCCGCTGCCCGAAAACGAATATTCCATGAAGATCGCGGAGCGAGAAATAGACGGGCGCAATGTGCTTATTGCGGGCAGCCTTGTAGCGGTGAGAAACACATCCTACGCCGTATATGTGGTGGAGGACATCTCCACGACCTACAACAGCATCGTAAGCTTAGCGTGGACATTTGCTGCCGTCAGCCTCGCGGGCGTACTTATCGGCGCGGGCTGTATTGCGCTCATCATGCGCCGCAGCACAAGGCCGCTGACCGCCCTTGCAAAAACGGTGCGGCAGATCGCGGGCGGCGATTATTCCATGCGGGCGGATGTGCATACGGGAGACGA
>CABSAH010000261.1 GCA_902475645.1 uncultured Christensenellaceae bacterium
CATCGCCCGAATTGAAGCAGGCGCGCCGCGAAAAGCGGGAAATAGAGGAGCTTATACGCCGCGAAACCAACGGCGAGGAGCGCGCGCGGCTGATGGCGCAGCGCAGCGCGGCGGCGGGCAGAGAGGACGCGGAGGAACGCCGCATCCGCCGTGAAATATGCCTTAGCCTTGCGCCGTATACCGACGCCATAATAGGCTGCATGGATAACGTGGCGGAGCTTGATTTTACCATTGCCCGCGCCGAAATTGCCGTGCGCTACGGCGGCGTGATGCCGCATTTCAGCGACGGCCCCGTTGAAATGGAGGATATGATAAACCCCCGCGTGGCGGATGCGCTTTTTGAACGGGAACGGCGCTTTACGCCCGTTTCGCTTTCCGCTCCCGTGGGCGCAACGGTCATAACCGGCGCAAACATGGGCGGCAAAAGCGTTGCGCTGAAAACGCTTGCGCTAAACGCAATGCTTGTTAAGGCAGGTATGCTGCCCTTTGCAAAATATGCAAAGCTTCCGCTGTTCGGCGGCATATTCATAGTCAGCGAGGATTTGGAGGACATGGACCGCGGCCTTTCAAGCTTCGGCGCGGAAATAGTGCAGTTCAACGAGGTTGAGCAGGCCGCCGCCGAAACCGAGGGCATAAGCCTTATTCTGCTTGATGAATTTGCCCGCGGCACCAATCCCGAGGAGGGCGCAATGATAGTGCGCGCCGTAACGCGCTATCTTGACAATCAGCCCAGCGTAAGCGTGCTTACCACGCATTACGATGGCGTAGCCGCGCTTGCCTCGGCCCATTTTGAGGTGAAGGGCTTAAAGGATATGGACATGGCCAAGGTTGCGGAGGAAATAGCCGCCTCCGACGGCCACATAAAGGGCGCGGACATAATAGCGTCCCACATGAACTACGGCCTGTATCGCGCGCAGGGTGCGGAAAGCTGCCCGCGCGACGCCCGCAACATATGCGCCCTGCTTGCGCTGAAGGATGAGATATTGAAGGATATATAATCCCTCATCCGCCGGTTCGCTAATGCTTATTGTAACCTCTCTTTATAGGGAGGTTTTTTATACCGCACGGTTAATCCCATATAACCTATTTTGCATATTATCGTCCCCGAGCGCATACATCGTCAACAGGCTCCCCGGACGGGGAGCTGTCGCCGCAAGGCGACTGAGGGGTTGAAACAGGCAAAGAGCTGCAAGCTTATTTTGACTCCCTCCGTCTTTTGCTTCGCAAAAGCCACCTCCCTCGACAGGGAGGCTTAATGTAAGAGCTTGTAAGGTGGTAAAAAACGGCGCATGGCGGCTTTAAGCCGCACCCCTTTCGTCACGGCTAACGCCGTGCCACTTTCCCCGCCCGCGGGAACAGCTTTATGGTCGGTGCATCACAAAAAGGCTCCACCGCTTGCGGGGGAGCTGGCAATACGCCGCAAGGCGGATTGTCTGAGGGGGAACAGTAAAAAATAGCAAAACATCTCCAAACCGTTCCCCTTTCGTCTGCTCGTTTCACTCGCATCCACAACGCTGGTTGGAATATGGTCGTCTTGCTTCGCTGCCGCTTGCAACACTCCCTATTCCGCCCGATTCTCCCCTCGCTTCATCGTCCACCGGACGCGCTCGGCTCGAACCCCTCGACAGGGAGGCTTTTGGAGGAACGGAGTTTGCACAATCCCAAAAGGCTCCCTCTTAGAGGGAGCTGGCAAACCGAAGGTTTGACTGAGGGAGTAACCAACCTAAATGCTGCAAGCTTCTTTTGACTCCCTCCGTCTGCTCGCGTTGCTCGCATCCACCTCCCTCGGGGAGGGAGGC
>CABSAH010000262.1 GCA_902475645.1 uncultured Christensenellaceae bacterium
TAGGCCTCATATTCCAGGATCCGCTGTCCGCATTGAACCCCATAATGAAAATAGGCCACCAGATAACCGAGGTGCTTAGGCTTAACGACAAGATGAGCAAGCATGATGCCCGTGCAAAGGCGCTTGAGCTTATGGATGCCGTGGGAATTCCCGATGCGGAGCGCCGCTTTGAGCAGTATCCGTTCCAGTTTTCCGGCGGTATGCGCCAGCGTATAGTTATAGCCATTGCGCTTGCGGGCAATCCGGAAATACTGATTTGCGATGAGCCTACAACCGCGCTGGACGTTACGGTTCAGGCAAAGATACTGGAGCTTATAAACCAAATCAAGAAGGAACGAAACCTGTCCGTTATATTTATCACCCATGACTTGGGCGTTGTGGCAAATATGGCGGATCGCGTGAACGTTATGTATGCAGGCAAGATAGTGGAAACGGGTACCAGCGAGGAGATATTCTTCGAACCCGCCCATCCGTATACATGGGCGCTGCTCAGCTCCATGCCGGATCTTCACACCAAGGATCGCCTTTTGGCAATTCCGGGTACGCCGCCAAACATGATATTCCCGCCTAAAGGCGATGCTTTTGCACCCAGGAATCAGTTTGCAATGCGAATAGATTACGAGCAGGAGCCGCCTATGTTCAGGATAAGCGATACACATGCGGCGGCAACATGGCTGCTGCATCCAAAGGCCGAAGCGAACGGCATAAAGATGCCCGAAGCGCTTAGAGCCAGGATAGAGAGAATGAAGGGGAGTGAAGTGCAAAATGGCTGAAAACGAATATATCCTTGAAGTAAAGAACCTCTGTCAGCACTTCAGCTCCGGCCGCGGTAAGAATAAAATGGTGGTCAAGGCTGTTGACGACGTAAGCTTTGCCGTGCGCAGGGCGGAAACCTTTGGCTTGGTGGGTGAATCCGGCTGCGGAAAAACCACAACGGGCCGCACCATAATCCGTCTGTATGACCCCACGGGCGGCGAGGTGCTGTTTGACGGCAGGAATATCTCCGGCAAAATGACAAGAGATTTGCGGAATTACCTTACATCAAATATCGCCATGATATTCCAGGACCCCATAGAATCCCTTAACCCCAAAATGACCATAGAGGAAATTGTGGGCGAAGGTCTTAAGGTGCGCGGGCAGAAGGATCGCGAGCAAGTTCGCCGTCAGGTGGTTGAGATGCTGGAAAAGGTTGGCCTTGTGGAAGAACATGCCACCCGTTATCCGCACGAATTTTCGGGCGGCCAGCGCCAGCGCATAGGCATAGCCCGCGCAATAATCACCAAACCGAAGCTTGTAATTGCGGACGAACCCGTTTCGGCGCTGGATGTTTCCGTGCAGGCGCAGGTAATCAATCTGCTGAACGATTTGAAGGAGGAGATGGGGCTTACAATACTTTTCATAGCCCATAACCTTTCCGTTGTTAAGTATTTCTCCGATCGTATCGGCGTTATGTACTACGGCCACTTGGTTGAGGTTGCAAATGGCGATGACCTTTATGCTAAACCGCTGCATCCGTATACAAAGGCCCTGCTTTCCGCAATACCCGAGCCAAACCCCATTACGGAGCGCACGCGCAAGCGCGTGGATTACGACCCTGAGCGGGATCACGATTATTCCAATGAAAAGCCCTCCATGGTGGAGGTTGAGCCGGAGCATTTTGTGTATTGCTCCCCGTCTGAGCTTGAAGTATACCGTAAGCAGCTCATGGGCTAAAACAATATAAATGTAAAAGCACAAAAGGTACCCTCATAACGTAAAAGGCCGTATATCAATGC
>CABSAH010000263.1 GCA_902475645.1 uncultured Christensenellaceae bacterium
TTGTTGATACGGACAGCTACGACGACGTATATAAGGAAATGGACCGCATTGCGGATGAGCTTCGCGCGGCGGGACATAACCCCTATCTTGTGCCCGTGGGCGGCAGCGTGCCGCTTGGAACGGTTGGCTACGTTGACTGCGCGCGTGAAATATTCGCGGAAGCTCTTGAGCGGGATATAAAGATAGACCGCATAGTGGCAACGGCGGGCAGCGGCGGAACGCTTGCGGGGCTGGTGCTTGGCGCAATGCTCTACGGCGACGGCTGCAAGGTTACGGGCGTTGCCGTGTGCGAGGATCCCTTTGAGGAAATTACGGCGGAGCTTGTGAACGGCGCGGCGGAGATACTGGGCGCGGACGTTCATCTTGAGCCGAAGGACATAGAAATACTCCGTTACTACGGCGCAGGCTATGCCCAGCCCTCTAAGGAAGGACTTGAGGCCATAACCCTTATGGCGCAGAACGAAGGGCTGATACTTGACCCCGTATACACCGGCAAAACGTTTGCGGGGCTTATACACCTGATACGCACGGGCAAAATAGGCGAAAACGAAACGGTGCTGTTCCTGCATAGCGGCGGCACGGCGTCGCTGTTCGCGGTTGACCCGAAGGCGGTTGTTGAATAAAGAAAGGAAAAGCGCATGGAAAAGACGCAGAAGAAAACGGTTGGCATAATAGGCGGCATGGGGCCGCTTGCAACGGCCGACCTGTTTGAAAAGATAACGCGCCTTACCAAGGCGGACAAGGATTCAAAGCATATCCATGTCATAATAGACTCCGATACCAATATCCCCGACCGCACCGCCGCCATACTCGGCCAGGGGCCGGAGCCCACAAAGGAGCTTATTGCGGCGGCAAAGCGGCTGGAAAACGCGGGCGCGGACATATTGCTTATGCCCTGCAACACGGCGCATTATTTCTACCCCGCAATACAGGCGGCAACAAAATGCCCCATACTGCATATGCTTCGCCTTACGGCGGAGGAAATAAAAAGCCGCGGCCCCATAAAGGTGGCCCTGCTTGCAACGGACGGCACGGTTAAAACGGGCATATATGCAAGGCTGTTTGAAGAATACGGCATTGACTATATGCTACCCGAGCCTGAGGAGCAGCGCCTTGTGATGAGCCTTATTTACGACGGCATAAAGGCGGATAACGAGCTTTATTTCGACACCGCGCCCATAACGGCGGCGCTAAACGCAATGCTCAGGCGCGGCGCGGATGCATTCGTGCTGGGCTGCACGGAGCTGCCCATAGCGTTTGAGGACTTTGAGCTTGACTTCCCCGCCATAGACCCGACGTATGTGCTTGCCAAGAACGCCGTTCTTGCCGCCGGCTACGAGCTGAAGAGCCGCAAAAAACAATAAAGAAACGCGGGAAACCCTCCCCCCGCGCAAACTTAAGCAAAAGCCCCCCAACGGGGGCTTTTGGCGTGGTGAGGATGAGTGTCAGGCGGGCTGAAGGAGGGGGAACGGTAAAAAGCATAAACCAAAAGGCTCCACCGCTTGCGGGGGAGCTGTCGCCGCAAGGCGACTGAGGGGTTGACGATACTAAGCAAAGAGCTGCAAGCTTATTTTAACTCCCTCCGTCTTTTGCTAACGCAAAAGCCACCTCCGAGCCGCACCCCTTTCGGCCACTCGCTATCGCTCGTGTCCACTTTCCCCGTAAACGGGGACAGCTTTTGGGCGGTGTTGCACATACCCAAAGGCTCCACCGCTTGCGGGGGAGCTGGCACGGCGTAAGCCGTGACTGAGGGG
>CABSAH010000264.1 GCA_902475645.1 uncultured Christensenellaceae bacterium
GCGCTTTTTATAAGCAGGGTTTGGTTGGAACGGTTATGCACCGTGTAATCGTATACGGGGCAAAGCACGTCCTCGCCGCGCTTTAGCTTTGCAACGTCCTCCAGGAAAAGGTCGGTATCGAATGCATCGGGGCAATCGTAGTTTATCCTTGCGCGCTCGTCGTATGTAAGCTCGTCATGCGCCTTATAATAATTGTCGTAATAAATTACGGATATGTCCTTGCCGAAGCGTTCGCTTAAAAGGCGGGTTATGGTGGTTTTGCCCGAGCCCGTGCCGCCCGCAATGCCTATTGCCATAATGTTTTTCATATGCCGTTCCTCCGCGCGCGAATATTGCTGCTTTTTGTTATTGTATCATATTTTGCGGCATATAAAAAGAACGGCTTTGCAATATGCCTTCAAGCTATCAAAAAAGGGGCTTATCGCCCCCTTCGTTAACGCTCTTTGGCTTTAATCCCCGCCGTAGATATTGGCAAAGCAAACGGATTCGGGTATGCCGTCAATGCTGCAGGAGCGGTCATACTCCGAAGCCTGCGTTGCAATGAAATACCCCCTGTCCCCCGCCACGGTTATGAAGCGGAAAATGTAATCGCCCTCGTCGCCGTGCCGCTGCATTTCGCGTATAAGCAGCCTTGTGCCGACGGGCAGCGCCATATGCTCATTATCGCCTTCCATAAGCACGGGGAACTCCGCGGCCGTTTCAAGCGCCGTATATTCCCAGTATTCCTCATAATCATCATATGTGCCGTCAATTTCGTTGTCGTATATCCACGGCATGGAGGGATCGGGCGCAAAGCGGAACTCATCCTCGTCCATAATATAAGCGGTTCTGCCTACGCGCGTGCCGAGAAGCTCCGTAATCCCGTCAACGGTAAGAGAGCTTTCGTTTACAGCGGCTATGCTGCCGTAAAAGCAGGGCTTGGATACGCTGTAAGGAGCGGGCTCAGGCATATAATCCTCATAAAAATACTCAGGGGCGGCAAGTATAAGCCCCTCGCCCGTAAAGCGCAGTATATAGGTTTGATGCCAATACTCCGAATCTCTGCCGCTTATGAAAAGCTCCGTCAGGCCGTCCGCGTCTATATCATACGCCACGGCAAGCAGGGCGGTATCCATAGCCATATACATGGAATACTCCGTGCCGTCCGCGCCCGTTACGCTTAGCTGAAGGCAGCTATCATCATAATAATCGTCAACGCGGCATTCGGTTATTTTGATTTTTTCCGCAAAGCCGTCCCCGTTAAGGTCCGCTTCAAACTCAAGCTTATCCAAGAAATCAACGTAGGTCGACGCGCGGTCTATTGCGGCATTGACCGCCATGGCGGGCGTTTCAACGGGGTCGGGGCTTTCCGTATTGCCCTGAGGCTCAGCCGTGAGCGGAACGGTGGGGCTTGGGGTGCTGCCATCGCCGTTTGTGACGTATATGTTCATGCAGCCCGCAGCCGTAAGGCACAGCAAAAGCGCAAGCGCCAGCGCCGCCCGTTTGAAAAGCAGTGTGTTATTCATGTGTTTGCTCCTTCCGGCCCGCAGCCCATGCGCAAGCCTGTTTTATTTTTATAATTATAACCTACATATGCCCCGCCCGCCACACTTATTGCTATAATTTTTTATGCGCCGCTTTACAAACAGGGGCGTTTGGTTGCGGGGGAACAGCAAAAAGAGCAAAGGCCAAAAGGCTCCCCGGACGGGGAGCTGTCAGCGTAGCTGACTGAGGGGTTGACGAAAAAACAGCAGCC
>CABSAH010000265.1 GCA_902475645.1 uncultured Christensenellaceae bacterium
ATAACGCCGGAGCGCGTGGCCATAAACGTTATGGATGCACGCATTGCGGACAATATAGGCTATAAGCCGGAGGATGTGCCGGTAACGGAGGGCGGGCAGAACGCATATTTTGCAACGCTGCCCATAAAGCGCATGGTAGGCGCAATGGAGCAGGCGGGCGTAGCCGCCGCTCTTTCAAACAGCGCAGGCACATACGTTTGCAACAGCACAATGTACGCTATGCTTGAGCATATAGCACTAAACGGCATGGCGGCAAAGGCGGGGTTCATACACGTTCCGTATATCCCAAGCCAAGTGGCGGATAAGCCGAATACGCCCTGTATGCCGCTTGAAGACATTGTTAAGGGGCTAAGCGCGGCAATAGAATGCCTTAACTGATAAGAAAAGTTACGTTCGGTCACTTTTTTTGACATTCCGCGGGGATGCACCAAGCATCCTCTTTCTTATATGGGCGCGGCTGTGCTATAATAAGGCAAAGCCATGCCGCGCGGAATAAGGAGAGAACATGGAATACTTTTCAACGGGAGTTACAAAGGATAAGCTGATGGTGCTTTACGGCCTGCGGGCGCTTGGCTTGCAGCCCACGAAGGAGCAGCTTTCGGACTTTTTCGGCATATACGATTTGCTTGGCTATTTTGCCGTGCAGAACGCCGCATATGAGCTGGAGGAGGAGGGGCTGATAAGCGCCGTGCCGCGCCCGTACGGGCAGGCGTATTTCGTTACGCCGCAGGGCGAGCAGACGCTTGATATGTTCGCGGTGCGGCTTAAAAGCTCATTGAGGGACAGAATAACCGCCTGCGCCATAGATTACGCCCCCGTGCTTATGCGCCGCACGCGCTTTGCCACAAAAATAGAGCGCGACAGCGCAAGCGAAACCGCCCGCCGCGTAACGCTTAGGGCAATGGAGCCGCACGGGGATTTGGTAAAAATAGAGCTTCTGCTGCCGGATGAGGCCACGGCCCGCCATGCGTGCGACGTTTGGGAGGAACGCAGCCAGGCCGTGTTCAGCGCGATATATACCGAGCTTACCCGCGAATAATCAAACGAATTTGAGCAGGCTGCGTATGTTTTCCTGCTCGTTCCTCAGCGCGCGCCGTGATAGGCAAACGGCCTTGGCGTCCGCACGGACGCATTCGTTTTCGGCGCGGGCAATGTTAATAAGGCTCATCGCGCAGCCCTGCACCAGCATTTCGGATAGATGCGAAGGCGTGCTGTCAACCGCCGTGTTCAGCGCAAGGCCTATAAGCATGGGCTTTTTCTGCCGTGCGCTTGCGCCCGTGTCGCGCCTGCCAAGCTCCCTCATAAGCTCCTGCGCGTCGCCGTACAGCTCATGATAGCTTGCGAACATATCCGCCATAACGCTGCAAAACGAAGCGTCGTGGCAGCGCTTTATAAGCCGGCTCAGCGCCGCCTTGCCCATGTCCGCGCTGTCGCTTATTTCGCGGCAAAGTACCGCCGTGTCGTTCATAATGTCACCTCTTTTCGGTTTTTGATTAGTTTGGTCGGTAAAAAAGTTAAATATTCGCGCCTGACTTGTCCAGAATAAACCATTGTATTATAATAAAGCGTTGGCAAATTTTGATTTTATTCTGCGCTGCGGCGCGTTTGGAGGGAATATGTCTAAAGACTATACCGTAAGCGATATTAAGGTAATGGAGGGGCTGGAGGCCGTGCGTATGCGCCCGGGCATGTATATCGGCTCCACCGGCGCGCGCGGGCTGCACCACATGCT
>CABSAH010000266.1 GCA_902475645.1 uncultured Christensenellaceae bacterium
GAAACACAAAGGTGAGCATGCGTTCAAACGTTACGGCGAACCTTGTGAACATAGTTTTCAATTATTTTCTTATTAACGGCAAATGGTTTTTCCCTAAACTCGGCATAACGGGCGCGGCGATAGCCACCGCAATAGGCCACATGACGGCGTTCTTCATGGCGTTATACAGCGTTGCGCATCCGCATAAGGGCGAGCTTAACATAATATACGGCGAACGTTGGGGCTTCGACAAAAAAACGCTTGGCAGCATAATAAAGGTTGCGTCCGGCGCGTTTACGGAGCAGCTGAGCCTGCGCGCGGGGCTTTTCGCGTTTTCAAGCATAATAGCCCGCCTTGGCACGATACAGTTTGCCACGCATCAGATTAGCATGAGCTTTACACAGCTTATATTCTCGTTTGCGGATGGGCTTGGCATAGCGTCAAGCAGCCTTGTGGGGCAGGGCTTGGGCATGAAGCGGCCCGACCTTTCCACCGTTTACGGCAAAATAGGGCAGCGCTGCTCAATGCTTATCGGCTTTACGCTTTCGCTCCTGCTCGTGCTTTTCCGCAGGCCGCTTTACGGGCTTTTTACCGATGATGCGGAGGTTATAGCATTGGGCATGAAGCTATGCTATTTCGTTGCGCTTGTGTGCATGATACAAACCTCCCAAATAGTCATTTCCGGCTGCTTGCGCGGCGCGGGCGATTCGCGCTACGTTGCCGTAACAAGCCTTGTAAGCATAGGCACGTTCAGGGTGGGGCTTTCCTATCTGCTGTGCTATCCGCTTGGCATAGGCGTATACGGCGCATGGATAGGCTTCCTTGTGGACCAATGCACGCGGCTGATACTCAATTATATCCGCTTCCACCGCGGAGGCTGGACAAGAATTGAATTATAACGAATTTATATTTACAAAGGAGAATATATGAACAAAACCGTAAAGAAGATGATTTACTGCGCGCTGTTCGCGGCGCTTACCGCCGTATGCTCGCAAATAGCCATACCCCTTCAGCCCGTGCCCATAAACCTTGCGCTGCTCAGCGTTTATATTGCGGGCGGGCTGCTCGGCGGCGGCATGGGCGCGGCAAGCCAAGCCGTGTATTTGCTGATAGGCGCGGCGGGCGTGCCGGTATTTTCGGGCTTCAGCGGCGGGTTTCAGGCGCTCATCGGCCCCACCGGCGGCTATCTTATAGGCTATGCGGCGGCGGCCTTCATAACGGGCATTATGATAAAGCATCTCGGCACAAAGCCGCTTAAGGTTGCGCTTTCGTGCGCGGCGGGCATGGCGGCGTGCTATGCGCTCGGCACGGCATGGTTTTGCATACAGAGCGGCACGCCCGTATCGGCGGCGCTCAGCCTGTGCGTATTCCCCTTCCTCCCCGGCGATGCGGTAAAGATTGCCGCCGCCGTTTTGCTCATACCCCGGCTTAAAAAAATAGTGAAGCTATAAGGCCTAACCAAGCAGCGGGGGAGTTTACATTAACCCTCCCCGCCAACTCACTTCACCAGCATCCGCCTCCCTTATGGGAGGCGTTTTTCGCCCAAACCAAAATAGGAGATTGAAGCAACCAACATCAGCCCCGCTGCAACCCCTCCGTCCATTCGCTAACGCTCATGTCCACCTCCCCGTTAGGGGAGGCTTAATGTGGGAGTTTGTAAGGCATACCAGAAGGCTCCACCGCCTGCGGGGTTCGGAGTTGAGCGCCGCCTGTGGCGGATGAAGCGAAACGGAGAACGGGCAGG
>CABSAH010000267.1 GCA_902475645.1 uncultured Christensenellaceae bacterium
TACCCGGGAAAACATCTTGCCTCTCCCTTTGGGAGAGGTGGCCGAGCGCAGCGAGGACGGAGAGGGCAAACAATGACCATACCAAAAGACAACACCCAATTAGAAAATGCCCGACGGCTTCGCAGGGAGATGACACCCCACGAACGTAAACTCTGGTATCTTTTTCTCCGCAAATATCCGGTAAAAATTTACAAACAGCGGATTATCGGCAGATTCATCGTGGACTTTTACTGTGCTTCGGCCAGACTGGTCATTGAATTGGATGGCTCTCAGCATTATGAACCTCAGGGGCTTGCTTATGATGCTGAACGTTCTCAATTCCTGATGTCACTTGGGTTGGAGATTTTGCGATTCTCCAATCGGGATATCGACAGAAATTTCCGTAATGTGTGAACAAATCGATATTATCATTCGAAAAAGGCTACAAGACCCTCTCAGTCACCTGCGGTGACAGCTCTCCCAAAGGGAGAGCCAAGGGGCTGCACCTCTTTACATAGTATGTTGGCATAAGAAACGGAGCGTATCTTTATCGATACGCCCCATTGACTGTTTTATGAACACCCGTCTAACGGGGGATTATATTCCCATTTCCTCTTTTACTTCCTTGAAGCACTTAACGGCAAATTCAAGGTCTTCCTTGCTGTGGCCTGCGGAAACCTGCGTGCGGATGCGCGCCTTGCCCATGGGCACTACGGGGTAACAGAAGCCTATTACATATACGCCCTTATCGAGCATACGCGCGGCAAATTCCTGCGCGGTGCGGGCATCGTAAAGCATAACGGGCACTATCGGGTGAGTGCCGGGCAGCACATCGAAGCCGAGCTTGCCAAGCTCACTGCGGAAGAAGGCGGTGTTCTCATGCACCTTGTCGCGCAGCGCGGTGGAGGCGGTAAGCATCTCCAGCACCTTCAGGCTTGCGGCGCAGATTGCCGGGGCAAGCGCATTGCTGAACAGGTACGGCCTGCTGCGCTGCCTTAGAAGGTCTATTACCTCCTTCTTGGCGCAGGTGTAGCCGCCGCTCGCTCCGCCGAGCGCCTTGCCGAGCGTACCGGTAACAATGTCCACGCGATCCATAACGCCGCAGGCCTCCGGCGTGCCGCGTCCATGCTCGCCCATGAAGCCGACGGCGTGGGAATCGTCCACCATTACAAGCGCGCCGTATTCATCGGCCAAATCGCATATGGCGGGGAGGTTGGCAATGTAGCCGTCCATGCTGAATACGCCGTCGGTAGCTATAAGCTTTATGCGGCAATCCTTGGCGGCTTCAAGCTGGGCTTTAAGGTCAGCCATGTCGTTGTTCTTATAACGGAAGCGCTTGGCCTTGCAAAGGCGTATGCCGTCTATTATGCTGGCGTGGTTCAGCTCATCGGATATTATGGCGTCCTCTGCGCCGAGCAGGGTTTCAAAAAGGCCGCCGTTTGCATCAAAGCAGGAGGAATAAAGTATGCAGTCCTCTGTGCCTATGAACTCCGCAAGCTTCTTTTCAAGCTGCTTATGTATATCCTGCGTGCCGCATATGAAGCGGACGCTTGAAAGGCCAAAGCCCCATTTATCGTAGCTTTCCTTGGCCGCTTCAATAATCTCCTTATTGTTGGAAAGGCCAAGATAGTTGTTGGCACACATGTTCAGCACGCCGTGCGTGACGGTGGTGTCTATACGGGCGCGCTGCTCGGTGGTTATTACGCGCTCGTCCTTGTACGTTCCC
>CABSAH010000268.1 GCA_902475645.1 uncultured Christensenellaceae bacterium
ACGGGGAAAGTGTCGCGGCGTTAGCCGTGACGAAAGGGGTGCGGTTCGGAGGTGGCTTTTGCGAAGCAAAAGACGGAGGGAGTAAAAACAAGCTTGCAGTTCCCTGTCTGTTTCAACCCCTCAGTCGCCTGTCGGCGACAGCTCCCCGTCCGGGGAGCCTTTTGGTGTTGTGCAACCACCGTTTCCCCAAAGCCTCCCTGTCGAGGGAGGTGGATGCGAGTGAAACGAGCAGACGGAGGGAGTCGAAATTAGCTGTCCCCGATACGCCGGGCGATTGACGGCAAACAGAAAAGCCACGGCGTTGAGCCGTGGCTGAGGGGTTGAAAAAGCACACCCGCGCTTTTATGGATCCACGAAGCGCGAGAACATGCCTTGGAACGCTAAGTTGATGGTTTTGAGCGGGCCGTTGCGGTTTTTGGCGACTATTACCTCCGCCGAATTGTCCTCTATCTCCTCTGCCGGCGCGCTGCCGCCCTCGGAATCGTCCTTCCTGTTGCGCATGGCAAGCGCCTTGCGGTAAAGGAGCAGCACCATGTCCGCGTCCTGCTCTATTGCGCCCGAATCGCGTAGATCCGCCAATATAGGGCGGTAGTTGTTTTCCTTTCTGGTTTCGGAGCCGCGCGAAAGCTGGCACAGCAGCATTATTGGAACCTGAAGCTCCTTTGCAAGTATCTTCAGCGCGCGTGTGGCCTCCGCAATGTCCGCAACAAGGCTGCCGCGCTTGTTGCCAAGCTGCAATAGGCCCAAATAGTCTATAACCACAAAATCAAGCCCGTTGCGCGTTTGCTGGCGGCGGCAGCGGCTGCGTATGTCCGCAACGCTTAAATTGCCGCTGTCGTCAATATACATGCTTGAATCGCTAAGCTTAAGCAGCGCATCGCTCAAAACCAGCAGATCCTCCTCCGTGGTTTCGCCCGTGTTCACCTTTTGCATATCCACCCTTGCAATGGAACACAGCATACGGGTGGTAAGCTGCTCGTGGCTCATTTCAAGGCTGAATACCGCAACCTTCTTGCCCGCCTGCGTAGCGGCGTATTCGGCAATGTTCATTGCAAACGTGGATTTACCCACGCTCGGCCTTGCGGCAACTATTATAAGGTCGCCCTTCTGCAATCCGCTCGTAAGGTTGTCCAGCTCCTTAAAGCCCGTAGGCACGCCGCTTATTTCGCCCTTGGTTTTCATCAGCTCGCCTATGCGCATATACGCCTCCAGCGCGCTTTTGTCCACGGGAACCATGGTGTCCTCGTTCTTTTTCATGGATATGCTGAACACGCGCCTTTCGGCCTCGTCCAATATATCGGTTATCGGCGCGTCCGAATTGCCGGCGGTATTTATTATTTCGCCGCCCGCTGCTATAAGCTGCCTTAAAACGCTCCTGTCGTCAACTATTTTAATATAGTAGCCAACGTTTGCGGCGCTGGGTACAAAAAGCGAAAGCTCCGCAATGTAGCCTATTCCGCCCGCGGCGGCAAGCTTGCCCGCGCGCTCCAGCGCATCCACTATCGTAACGCTGTCCACGGCCTTTGCGTGGTTGATAAGGCCGCACATGGCTTCGAATATATATTGATGCTGCGGCATGTAAAAATCCTGAACCGTCAGCATCTCGGCAGACAGCTCGGCAGCATCGCGGCTTATGAGCATACTGCCCAGCACGCTTTTTTCCGCCTCCAGCGAATGCGGGGGAGTCCTTGCTTCCA
>CABSAH010000269.1 GCA_902475645.1 uncultured Christensenellaceae bacterium
CGCAACTTTGGAATATATGAGAAAAGTCCGAACAGTTTTCTGCCCGGACTTCCTCACTCAATCATAAATCAATTCCGCTTTCACAACTTCCTCTGCCTGTGCCTTGCAAGCGTTCATCTGCCGCACCCATTCCATTTGGTTTTCAGCTTTCAGTTGCTCGGTCACGCCGTTTTGCTCTGCCAGTGACCGCACGATCAGCTCCATGCGGTTTCGTGCCGCTTCGTCAATCTTAGCGCAATACTGTCTTATGTACACCCAGCTATCCCGCGGGTTCCGGCTTTTCTCTTAAATATAGTCTGAAATATACGGCATTTCATGCAGCAATGCAGCATCAAGCATTAGTATCGTTTTTTCGTCTGCGGCAATGCGGCCTAACTTATATAGCTTGGTGGCGGTTTTATAGCCCAGCAGCAATGTTGTAAGCGTTGCTATGGAAAGCTTCACCTTATGCGAAGGCTCTGCTTCAAGCAATGTACATTCCCCGTTGTTGAAGCATACCAAATTGTAATTTTACCAAACAATTATGAATAAGTAAACGGCGGCAGAACGCGCTTAGGCACGTAAGATATGATATAGCGCAAAAGGGCGGGGAGAACCCCGCCCTTTGTGTGTAACATTTGGCTGATTATTTATTGTCCGAAGCCAGGGGCAGTATCGTTTCCCTAAAGAAGCTGCTCGCTGTTTCGGGGGATACGCCGTATTCCGTATCGTTAATTGTTACGGAAACGCCGTTCTGGCAGCAGCCGGTGCAGAACCGTCCGGCAAGATTTATCCTGTCGTGCAGGTTGTATTCTTCGATGAGCTGCTTAAAGCTCATCATAACGTTATAGGAGCCGTGCAGATGGCAGGACGTGCCTATGCAGACCTTTACCTCTACCATTTACTCCTCCTCCTTATGATTGTAATGCACATGCAGCAGCTCGTGTACACGGCCCTTTAGCACGCCGTCGTACAGGCTTAGCATCAGCGGGTTTTCTTCGCTGCGCTTTATGCTCAGCATCTTGTCCGCGCTGTAAAGCGCCTTGCCGCGCACTTCCTTGGCCGCATTGGTATCGAAGGGCTGTCCGCCGCCGGCTACGCAGCCGCCCGGGCAGGCCATAACCTCGATAAAGTCGAAATGCTCGCCGTTCTTCATCGCCTGAATTACGTTTTCCGCGTTTTTAAGGCCGCTTACTATGGCAATGCGCACTTCCTTATCGCCGTAAGGAATGGTGGTTTCCTTAACGCCCTTCATGCCGCGCACGTCGTTGAAGGCAATGGACATAAGCGCCTTCTTGCTCTTGTCGGTGGAAAGGCGGCGGAGTACGGCTTCGGTAACGCCGCCGGTAACGCCGAATATAACGCCCGCGCCGGTGGAGGTGCTGAATTCCGGATCGACCGCTTCAGGCTCAAGCTCGTCAAATACTATGCCGGCCTTGTGGATCATCTGTATAAGCTCCTGCGTGGTTATGACGTAATCGGTTTCGGGTACGCCGTTGTGCATGAACTCCTCGCGCGCACATTCAAACTTCTTCGCGGTACAGGGCATAACGGCCACGCATACAACGCGCCTTGAAGAATTGGCATACTCGGCCTTGATAACGGAGGAGAACATCTGCATCGGGGACTTGCAGGTGGATATGTTCTTCATAAGCTCCGGATGGTTCTTTTCGCAATACTGTATCCATGCCGGGCAGCAGCTTGTGAT
>CABSAH010000270.1 GCA_902475645.1 uncultured Christensenellaceae bacterium
GGGAAAATGCAGACATTTCCCACAGATTACCATGCTAACGCAGTTTAACATTGTATCAAAGAAAATAAGGCTTGTCAATGCTTCAGACAGGCCGATTTGAGAATTATTCAGGAAAAGTTTGCCTTTTGTTTCCATTTCACGCGGGGGGACGGCGGCAATTACCGTTCCCCGCGCAATATTCGTCCGTTTTGCCCTATATTACGCTTCCGCTCCGGCCAGCGCAATTATGGCGTCCGCAATTGTCTTTGTATCCTCTATCAGGTCGTCAAGGGGAATGTATTCATCCGGCATATGCGCCCTGCCGGGCTCGCCGGGGCGTTCTATGCCGAACGCGACGGAGTTTTTCATATGCCTTGCGTATGTTCCGCCGCCTATCGCCAGCGGTTCAAGCCTCTGCCCAAAGCGCGCGGCGTATACGTCCAGCAGCTTCTTCACAAGCTCATCGTCGGGGCTGATGTAATAGCCCTCGCTCCAGCTTATTTCCGTCTGCACAAGGCCGGTTTCCTTTATGCCCTCGGTTATCTTCCTTTCAAGCTCCTCGGCCTTGCTTGATATCGGGGCGCGCACATCGAACGTAAGGCGTTGTATGCCGGTTTCGTCCCAATCAAGCACGCCGGGGTTGAGCGTAAGCCTGCCGGAGGCGTCGGTGCTGTCTATGCCCAGCGTTTCGCCGTGGCAATCGAACTTAAGCGCGTTCGTAAGGGCGTTAACGGTATGTGCATCCTCGCCTTCAAGCGGCAGCTTATCAAGCAGCGCAAGCATTGCAAGCATGGCGTTTTTGCCCTGCTCCGGCTCTGAGGCATGCGCCGCAAGGCCCTTCATAATAATCCTTGTGCTGTTTTCGTCTATGGCCTGCGCGCTGCACGAAAACTCGCTCCCCTCCATAAACGCTTCCATTATCGGCACAATACGGGAAAGCGCCAGCGGCACCGTGGCCACGGCCTCGCCCGGCACAACATTGCGGCGGGTGCCCGCGTGCAGGGTTATTTTGGAATCGAACTTCTTTTCGTATTCCGTGCGGAATATCATCTTTTCGCTGTTTACAACGGGGTATTCGGCATCGGGAGAGAAGGAAAGCGTGGGCGCCTTTGCGACCTTATTATAATATTTAAGGCAGTTCATGCCGCTTTCCTCATCGCAGCCCAAAATAAGCCTTACGCTGCGCCTTAGCGGTATGCCGCATTCCTTTATGGCCTTCATTGCGTACAGCGCCGCAAACGCGGGGCCTTTATCATCCATGGTGCCGCGTGCATAAAGCTTGCCGTCGTGTATTTCGCCGCCGTAAGGGGGATATGTCCAGCCCGTACCCTCCGGCACAACGTCCAAATGGCATATAACGCCAAGCTGTTCCTCGCCGCCCATCATATCTATCGCGCCGCAGTAGCCATCGTAATCCACCGTATCGAACCCAAGCTCCCTGCCGCGCGCAAGGGCATCGTCAAGCGTTTTTCTTATCATCGGGCCAAACGGCGCGCCCTCGCTTGCATGCTCGGTATCCTTTACGCCCGCTATGCTAAGGTTCGCCCTCAGCGCCTCAATCAGTTCTTCCTTATGCTCGTCTATCCATTTGTCAACAGCGCGATTCATATCTTTCCTCCATTGCGTGTTCTCTCTTTCGGCATTATGCCTACCGTATTTAAGCATACTCCATTATGCGGCTTTTTTCAATC
>CABSAH010000271.1 GCA_902475645.1 uncultured Christensenellaceae bacterium
TATTGTCCGCAATGCGTGCATCCATAACGTTTATGGCCACGCGCTCCGGCGTTATGGCCGCCCTTCCGCCCGCCTGCCCAAGGCATATGGCATAATCCGGCTTAACCTCGTCAACATAGCGGCATATATTATCCTTTGCGCCAAGGAACGTGACCTCCAGCAGCCGCTTTTCAAGCCTTATGACGCCTATTGATTCGTTCAAAAGCTCCAGCGCCAATGCCGAAGGATTCTCGCTTTCCCCGCCGAAGGGTTCAAATGCGGTTATGAGCAGCGTTTTCATGCGTTTACCTCGCCTTTCTGTATGTACTTCCGCCTTCAAGGGCAATGCCCTTTGCTTCAAACATTTCGCTTACGGTAACAAGCTTATAGCCCTGCTCTATCAGCGCGGGTATTATCTGCTCCGCCGCGGCAGCGGTATCCTCCCTGACGTCGTGCATAAGCACTATGTCCCCGTCGCCCGCCTTCAGCGCCTCGGCAACGGTGCTGTCCGTATCCCGCGTTTTCCAGTCAAGCGTATCTATGCTCCAAAGTATCATCGGGTATCTTACCGTTGCGCGCACCTCGTCGTTCTTTGCTCCGTAGGGCGGGCGCAGAAGCGCGGGGCGTATGCCCGTTATGTTTTCAACTATGTCCGCCGCGTCCTCAACCTGGCTTGTCCGTTCGCTTTCGGATATCTTTGTCAGGTTCTTGTGGCTGTATGTGTGGTTTGCAACCTCGCAGCCCAGCTCTGCCGCGCGCTTGACCGTATTGGGAAATTTTTCCGCCTGCGAGCCCAGCGCAAAGAACGTGACGTGTACGCCGTGCTCGGCGTATTGCTCCACCACGTCCAGTATGCGGTTTGTAACGTCGCCGTAAGGCCCATCGTCAAATGTCAAGGCGATAAGCTTTTCTTCTGCGAGCGGATTATCGGTATCATCCGGCGTTATTGCGCCCGTGACCTCTATTGTGGGCGAAGGGGCGGCCTGCTCCGGCGTAGGCTCCTCCGTCGGCATAAGCGTAGGCGTAGGATGCGGGGTTGGCTTTGGAACCTCTATCATGTCGCCGTCATTATCGTTATTCAGCGCGCAGCCGCATAAGCAAAACAGCATTGCGGCGCATATAAGCATTGCGAAAAATTTTCTGATATATATATAAACGATTCCGTTCATCGTGTGCTCCTTATGTAAACGCCCGCGCGGTTTTTGCCGCATTGAGCCGATACGGATATGCTATCGTTTATTTTGCCCCACGTCAAGCCGTTAATATAATATTTAACACTTTGTTAATAGGGTTATCCGTATTGCATTGCGCGGCTCTTTCAAATATAATACCCTAAGGCGTACGGAGCGAATACGCCCTAAAATTTGGAGGAACGCATTTGAAAACGAGTGACTTTTACTATGAGCTGCCACAGGAGCTTATAGCGCAGACGCCCATAAAGGACCGCAGCGCCGCGCGTATGCTTTATTATGATATGAAGAACAGGCGTATGCACGACGAGGTTTTTACGGATATACTTACCCATTTAAGACCCGGGGACATATTGGTACGCAACACCACCCGCGTTATACCCGCGCGCCTTTATGCGCACAGGGAGGATACAGGCGGGCTGATGGAGTTTTTGCTGCT
>CABSAH010000272.1 GCA_902475645.1 uncultured Christensenellaceae bacterium
GCCCTCCACGCAGGAGCTGTTCAAGCAGATAATGGCGGGCTACAGGGACGAATAAGCAAAAAAGGCGGCCGCGCGCCGCTTTTTCGCTTTAGCGGGAATTCGATAGCGGGGGTTGCAAACGCCGAATTTACATTAAGTTAATAGTTTGTTAACTTGTATTGGAAGCATATTGCATTATAATAAAAATATACTAAAGCCGTAAGGCAGAGGTACAATAAAACCGTAAGGGAGGCTTTAACCATGAAAACTCGTAAGTTGATCTGCTTCGCGCTTGCGGCGGTTATGATGCTGTTCGCCGTACCTGCCCTGGCGGCGGGACCGGGCGGATGGGGAACCCCGCCGCAGTATGTACCCGAAAGTGCGCTTGAAATGACCCTTTCAAGCAACATGGTGACGGGCACTAAGCCCACGCTGAGCATAACGTTCACCAACAAATCAAAGCTCACCAACTATTCCTTCGGCGATTCCTTCTCGCTGGAGGTGGCAAGGGACGGCCGCTGGGTTCCGGCCGCCAATTACAGCGGAAATTATCCCTACTGGGGATATACGCTTGCGCCGGGCAAGAGCATAAGCGTGAATCTGAGCCTTGCAGGCTACGACCTGAGCGCGGGCGTGTTTTACCGCCTCGGCAAAAGCGTATATGACGAAAGGTGCAGAATAAGCGAAACGGTATATGCCGAATTCTATTATGACAAGAATTACGGCAGCGGCTGGAACGGCGGCAGCGGCTGGAGCGGCCCCTCAACGCCCTCTACCCCCTCAACGCCGAACTATGGCTACTATGAATACCGCTATGCCACGGAGCGCGTGAACGTGCGCACCGGCCCCAGCACCAAGTACGGCGTCATAGGCGTGCTTGAGGCGGGCGAGCAGGTGAAGCTGATAGGCTACAGCGGCAAATGGTCGCAGGTGATATACCGCGGACAGGTGGCGTATGTTTTCAGCAAGTATCTTGGCAAAAACGCGCCCTCAAGCCCATCCGTGCCCACACCGCCCGCGCAGGGCTACGGCACAACGCTTTATACCACCACCAACCTCAATTTCCGCAAGGGCCCCGGCACCAAGTATGCCCTTATAGGCACGCTCAAGCCCGGCACGCCCGTAACATTCATTGAAAAGAGCGGCAACTGGAGCAAGGTGAGCTGCGCCGGCTACACCGGATATGTATTCACCAAGTACCTTACCTCCACCCCGCCCACGGGCTACGCGCCCGGCTACGGCTGGAGCAACGGCTGCTATTACCCCGGCTACACCGGCACGACCCCGCCCTCCGGCTCAGGCTTCGTTCCCGGCGTCGGCCTGATAGTGCCCGGCACGCCCTCCTCCGGCTTCGGTTGGAAATAAAGGGCAGGCAAAAACAAACCGCAAGGGAGTTCCGAAAGGGACTCCTTTTTGGTTGTGATACGCAAAATGCGCATCCAAACAAAATCGCGGCCCGATGCAGGGCGCGGCGGTTATTTTCACGGGAAAGGGCAAGGCTTCGCGGGCAATAACTGTTGACAACACGCGGATGCTTTGCTATAATACAAAAGCTGGACGAGGAGAGATGTCCGAGTGGTTTATGGAG
>CABSAH010000273.1 GCA_902475645.1 uncultured Christensenellaceae bacterium
AGCTTATTCACAAGCTCCTTAAATATCTCGCCGCGCTGTTCGTAGTTATCATATATGCCCCAGCTTGCCGCCGCCGGGGAAAGCAGCACCGCGTCCCCGCTTTGGGCAAGGCCCTCCGCCTGCTTCAGCATATCTATCATTGGCCCGTCGTTCACATATACGGGCGAATATCCCGTTTTTTCCGCCGCAAGCTTTATTGCGGGCACGTTAAGCCCGCTTGCTATAACCGCCTTCACCTTGCCGTCAAACGCTTCAAACAGCGGGGCAAAGTCGCTCTTTTTATCGTAATTGCCAACGCCCAGCAGCAGTATGGTCGGCCGCGTCATGGCCTGCACGGCCTTTATGGTGGAATCGGGGTTGGTGCCCTTGGAATCGTTTATCCATGCCACGCCGTCCTTTTCCCGCACGAACTCTATCCTGTGTTCAACGCCGGCAAACTCCCTGAGAGCGCGCCTTACGCTTTGGGCATCAAGCCCCTGGCTCATTGCAAGGCATATTGCGCACAGCGCGTTTTCTATATTGTGCCTGCCGGGTATCCTCAGCTCGTCTGTGCCGATAAGGTCGGTTTCCTTGCCGTCCATGCGGAATATTATCCTGCCGCCACGTATGAACGCGCCGTTTTCCGTTTCCGTCTCCTGCGAAAAATAGAGTATTCTTGCCCGCGTAAGCCTTGCCATGTCCCTAACCAAGGGGTCGTCGTAATTCAGCGCGGCAAAGTCCTCCTCCGTTTGGTTTTCAAAGCCGCGGCATTTTGCGGCAATGTAGTTTTCCATCCTGTATTGGAAGCGATTCAAATGGTCCTCGGTAATGTTCAGCATACCGAATGCGTTTGCGTGGAAATCCGCAATGCTTTCAAGCTGCAATGCCGCCGTTTCCGCCACAACGCAATCCCCCGCCTTCGTTTCCCGCGCGTGCGCCGTTATGGGTACGCCTATATTGCCCAGCACAAACGTATGCTTGCCCGCCGCCCTGAATAGCTCCCCCGTCAGCGCGGTGGTGGTGGTTTTGCCGTTTGTGCCGCTTATGCATATGAACCTTGTGCCGCGGTCGCAGCAGCGGTAGCCAAGCTCTATTTCGCCTATAACCTCCGCGCCCGCCGCGCGCGCTTCTTCAACAAACGGGCTGAATACGGGTATGACAGGACTTAGCACAACAAGGTCTGCGCCCTTCACGGCCAAAGCATGGTCAACGCCCAATGCGTCCTTATACTCTATGCCGTCAAGCTCCTCCTTTAGACCCTTTATGTCCGTTTTCATATCGTTTACGGTAACGTCGTAGCCAAGCTCATATAAAAGCCTTGCGCTTGCAACGCCGCTTTTGGCCATGCCTATCACTACCGCCTTTTTTCCGTTCTTTATCATAAATATTACCTCCCCCTTGTGGTTGAAGCTATAATTTGTAAAAAAGGGGCCGTTCAGTGCCGGTCAGGAGGCTTGAGGCAAAAGAGCCGCGCTCTGTCTCAAGCGTCTTAACCTTCAAGCGCACGCCGTGCCAAGCGCCAAGGAACCACGGCTTCGCCCGCACGCACCGAACGACCAAA
>CABSAH010000274.1 GCA_902475645.1 uncultured Christensenellaceae bacterium
GGCTTGTTGCGGACGACGTTGTGCGCATAACCCGCGTTGCAAGCGGGCGCATAGTGGGCGCCGCGCCGGAGGCCACAAAGTATCTTATAGAGGTGCGCGGCATAGGCATAGTGGACGTTAGGTATCTTTTCGGCGTGGGTGCGGCGGTGAACGAAAAGAGCATTGATTTTATAATGGATCTTGAGCTGTTCGACCCCCGCACGCAGTATGAACGCATAGGCGCGCGGGAAAAGCGGACGGAGCTATTGGGCGTTGAAATACCCACAACGGTTCTGCCCATAAGCCCGGGCAGGAACATAGCGGTGGTGGTGGAGGTTGCGGCAAGGAACTTTTTGCTCAAAAAGCTCGGCTACGATACATCGGGACACTTTGCAAAGCGCATGGAAAGCATGTTTGAGGGTAAATAAGCTATGGAAAAAACGGGTTACGACATTGGTTTTGACGTTGGCGGCTCGCATATAGCGGGCGCGCTGTTTTATGGCGAAAAGGAGCTTATGCGTCTGCAAACGCCCTATCCCAAAAATGAGCCGGAAAGGGTGAGCGGCATAATAGCCCAAATGACCGAAGGCCTTGCCGACGCAATACCCGAAGGCGCCGATAATAAGCTTGCGCTTTTGAACGTGGTTGGCATAGCCGTCCCGGGCAGCATCAGCCGCGATAAGCGCACCGTGCTGAACGCATATAATCTCGGCTTCAAAAATCATCCCCTGCCGGAGCTTATAGAGCGGCGGCTCAACAACCGCGTGCGCGTGCTGATGGCAAACGATGCGGACGCGGCGGCGTGGGCGGAATATATGCGCGGCTCGCTTGCGGGCTACCCCAACAGCGTGCTTATAACGCTCGGCACGGGCGTAGGCGGCGGAATAATACTGAACGGCTCCCTTTTCACGGGCGGCATGGGCAACGGCGTGGAGCTTGGACACTTTATAATGAACATGGACGCGGGCGAAAAATGTTCCTGCGGCGCAAGGGGCTGCTTTGAAAGCTGCTGCTCCGCAACCGCGCTCATACGCCAAGGCGCGCGCACGCTTGCCACCCATCCAAACGGCATGATAGCAAGGCTTTGCCGCGGCGATGCTGCAAGCATAAACGCAAAGCTAATCATAGACTGCGCCCGCGCGGGCGATGCGGCGGCAGCGGCAATATTCGATGAATACACCCATGCACTCGGCTGCGGCATAGCTTCGCTTATAAACATAATCGACCCCGAACGCATAGCCATAGGCGGCGGCGTGAGCGGCGCGGGCGAATTCCTGCTCGCCCCCGTGCGCGAGTACGTTAAGCGGATGAGCTTTTACGACGATTACGCAAGCATAGTAAAAGCTGCCTTGGGCAACGACGCCGGCCTTGTGGGCGCGGCGCTGCTGCACAAAACCATGCGCTGACGCCCCGCCCGTTCTATTATGGTTAGAAACGGTTAGAATGATGAATAGAAAGAAGGAGCGGCAAACCCGCTCCTCTATCATATCTGTTTACTTCTTCAACCTTGGGTCGTCCGGTTCGACTATCTCAAGCCGTTCCCCGCATACGGGACAATA